>JAFDGR010000390.1 GCA_019309145.1 Deltaproteobacteria bacterium
GAGCGAAAGCGCGCCGAGAATGGCCCCTTTCCTCACGACAGCCCCATCCAGCCCCGCCGGCTGGGTAAGCGCCATGTTTTTCAGTTTTTGGGTATCGTAGGCAGTAAGCCCGACGAAGACAATGACCCCTATATAGCTTATGAGGAGGCTCATGCCGCTGCTCCGGAGAAACATGTTTACCACCGAAGCGATGATGATTCCGATGAGTCCCATGAAGAGGAACCCTCCCCAAGAGGTCAAGTTTTTCTTCGTGGTCCACCCATAGATACTGCAACCAATAAAGGTTGCGGCGCATACGAAAAAAGTGCTGGCAATGGAAGTGCGCGTATATGCGAGAAAAATAAACGACAGCGTGAGACCGTTCAAACCCGAATAGAGCACAAAAAGAAAGGTGGCTGTACCCGCACTGATCCTGTTGATCATCCCGCTGATGGCAAATACCAGCCCCAGTTCAGCAAAAATCAACACGAAAAAAACCATTCGATTGCTGAAAATGAGACGGATCATGTCCTCACTGCTGGACACATAGAATGCCACGAAAGCAGTGAGCGCGAGGCCGATGCCCATCCAGTTATAGACACTTCTCACAAAATTATTGACCAGGACTTCCGTCCGGGGTCTTGCTGAAGTCAACTGCTGCATTTTTTTCTCTCCTCCTCCTGTATGTCAGGTATTATTGACAAATGTTATTAACTACCCTCAGCCTTCTCCCTTCAGTCTATCCGCCTGAGTAGTTAGAAATATTATAACTCCATTCACAGAAACCGCAACCTCAATCGCCTTTTTTTGATTGCCCCTTCCTTCTGAGGTTGCTATTTTGCCAAACGAAAGGAAAAACGCTGCAAGCATGAACGGAAACCCTGAAAAACTTTTTATTGCCATGGTTGGCCTCCCGGCCAGGGGAAAATCCACCATTGCGAGCAAGCTTAAGGAAAACCTTCTCAAGGATGCCATTAAGACCCGTATCTTCAACAACGGCAAGTTGAGAAGGCGCCTCATGCGGGAGAACACCTCATATCCTGAATTTTATAATCCGGGGAACCAGGAAGGGGTCCGGCTCAGGGAAAAAATCGCCCTCATCAACATTGAAAGGGCAAAAAAATATCTTGAAAACGAGGGGAACATCGCCATTCTGGACGCAACCAATGTGAGCTCCAACAGAAGAAATCTGATTATTACCCTTGCGAACAAATATCCCCTGCTTTTTATAGAATGCATGAACAACGATGAGGAGATCCTGGAAGCGAGCATCAGGAGGAAGATCATTCTGCCCGAGTTTCAACACCTCAGTGAAGATTCTGCAATACACAGTTTCAAACAGCGCATCGACTATTACAGGAGCATCTATAACACCTTGGCGAAAGAGCGAAATTTTGTTCGCCTTGATTCATTGAACAATAAGATCCTGAAAGAAGAGATACGAGACCCGCTTCCTTATTATGATCGCATCCGTGATTTCCTGGTCACCGACAGTGTCAGAAATCTCTTTTTGATCAGGCATGGAGAGACCTATTTCAACCTGGAGAACCGTATCGGTGGTGATTCGCACCTGACAGAGAAAGGAAGATCCCAGGCCATGGCACTGGCTCATTATTTTCGCAAGAAAACCATCCCGGTCATTTTCACGAGTGACAAGACCCGGACCATTGAAACGGCGGAACCCATCAAACAACTCCAGGAGCATTGTTCTATTATTCCGCTGAGCGAATTCAATGAAATTGACAGTGGGGTTTGTGAAGCCATGAGCTACGAAGAAATCAAGGAGAAGATGCCCAGCATCTACGCTTCACGGAAACTGGATAAATATAACTACGTGTATCCCGGCGGTGAGGGGTACGTCACCATGCAGGAAAGAATTGACCGGGGCATAAAAAAGGCACTCTATTTGAGTGGAAATGCGGGCAACATCATGATTGTGGGGCACCGGGCGGTCAATCGCATGATTCTCTCCCATTTCCTTTACCGCCGCAAAGAGGATGTTCCCTATATCTACATCCCCCAGGACAAATTCTATCACATCATTGCCACCCAGGACAAAAAACTCTTTCAGTTAAAACGCTTTGAACCCTTTTCCAAAAGCTGAGAAAAATTCTCAAAGGCAAATGAGTTGCCATCAAT
>JAFDGR010000391.1 GCA_019309145.1 Deltaproteobacteria bacterium
TCTTCCATGCGGTCTTGCCGCTCAATTATCGAATTCAGCATCTCCATGATTTTGTTTGAATCGGTTTGCTCCATTACTATACCTCAATTTTGAGGTTATCCGGCTCATAGGCCTTATATGGATTAGTTCAGTTTTCAAAGAGGTCTCTCTATTTGGCCTCTACTATGGTTATGGCAGAATATTTCATAGGTGGTTTGGCATAAGAAAATGACCCATTTAGAGGTATAGAATTATTTGCCATAACTATAACAGACAGCCATTAAGGTGCTGTTATAATGATATAGCCTAAGAGCAAAAGCGGTTATTAGAGAAAGGAAAACAATTATGAGAAAGTTGAACTTTCATCTAACTGAGAAGCAGTACCAGCAACTGCAGGAATTATCCCGGGAGTCGGGATTGACGATGGCCGAAATCATACGCAGAGCTATGGACCTTTATCTTAATTCAAAGGAGTGTTAGTATGAAACACGATAAGCAATTTCCTGATGGAAATACGAAAAGTAGTATTTCTTATTATAAGCCTGGAGCATTAACCAAGAAAAATGTCATTGAACTTCACTATATGTATGGACTTAATGTTTTTGAAATCTCTTACATATTAGGTTGTTCGTATACTGATATTCAATACTTAATGAATAAAGAGAGACTGCCGGAACGTCATGATTTTATACGAACACCGGAAATTATGAGATGGCTTCCAGGAATCAACATACCAAGAGAGTTCCTCTTAGTGATGAATGATGATCAGGAAGTGGAAATCCATTTCCCAGAGAGAGGTATTCAAAAGCGAGCAAGACTTATGGTTGAAGCTGTCGTTGAATGTAATGATATAGAGGAATTACAGGTTGTACATCGCAATGGGTTAAATTTCGATGACAGATATGCAAACCTCTACCTGATTCATCCGACTATACTCAAATCACTAAATGGTGATTTATCTAAGATCGATGATTTACCGGAATACTGCTTCATCTCTTTCCATAAGTTTGATGGCATGGAATCATATTTAAGGTTTTCCAATGAGATACTGTATATGGATAAGCAGATGTTTATTCCCAGAGAAGACATTTGTCTTGTGCTCGATAGTCCAAATAAATACTTTAATTACTAATATCCTGAGTATTAGTAAAAAAAAGCGCCCGAGACCTTTCAATCCCGGGCGCTTTGCGTTACACCTCCTTTCCGTGTTATCTTTCGGCTAATACACCTTCAGTGACTTTTACCCACTGATTGCCGCGCTTTTCCGTCTTCCCAAAGAAGTAATCCAGAATCTCAGACGCCTTGGCCTTATCCACTTCCGGTTCGGCCAGCAGAGTCTGAATCCGTTGCCGTTCTTTGGGCTTAACTTTCGGATTCTTCAACAGACCCTTGATTGTAATGATCTGTTTCGCGCTGGCATGTGTGGTTTTGGCCTGACCGTTCCCATTGTTCCTGTTACTGTAATTGTTGGAAGAAGAATCAGCCGGGTTCTCGAATGGCAGATCATCATCGGTGTCCGGGCGGACAATACCACGCTGGCTCTTGGCAATAAAGATACTGGTAGCCACTTCCCGCAGCTGGGATTTGTCCAGACCGGCGCCATTCAATGATTCATTCAGGTTCAATACTTTCTTAAAGGTATCAAACCAGAGGCCTTCAAAATCGTAATGCGTGTAGTTCATGATACACTCCTTTCTATTGAATGAATTCGGTGAACAGTTCGTGTAGTTTCAGGTGCTTTTCCAGAATGCGATTGGGCGGGCAGGATTTCAGCGCTTCGGTACCGGCATTATACAGCGACCACATATTCCGGGGTTGAAAATCCTCATGCTTCGGTTTCAGCCATTCCCGCCTGAATACCGGTAACTGCCGGGGCGTGATTACATTATAGCCAAAGAGCCGTCCCATCATGGCGAAAGCATGATCATTCTCCATGGGGATTTCTTTCAGTTTGCGGGAATCGTCCACAATTCTGAGGAAGTTGTGCTGACTGCGATAGACCGTAGTAATCATCATCTCTTCCAGGTCTTTCCAGACGTTGGTAGTGTGTTTCCGCATGACCGTGATATCACCGGTAAAAGCCAGATTATCACAGACGAAGACGCTGGCGCCGATACAGATACC
>JAFDGR010000392.1 GCA_019309145.1 Deltaproteobacteria bacterium
TTTAGGGTTTAGAGCGTAGGATTTTGTATGCTTGTAAGCCGCTCCGTGTTCTCTGTGCTCTATGTGGTTGAAGGGAAGAAAAGAAGCTGGGAATAGAGAAAACTAGCGCTCTTTGCCCGACTTATGGAAGAGAACAGCCAATCAACTCTGCCGAGAAACAACTCGGAATCGCTATTCCCATCAAGCAGGTAAGAGAGCGGTGAAACAGGTGCACAAGAGTTGAGCATTTCAAACGAATCAGAGATACCGCATGAACATCAGCCCTGAAACGAGTTACTACAGATTCTTGAAACCTATCTATGTTCTTCTACGCTTCAATAAGCCCTTCAGCCTGTACTTCAAATACTTGTGGGCTCCAGTAAAGACGCGCATTAAACTGATCACCAACAGTAGGAAGACCAACAGAAGATTGGAGATCGGAACTGACTGTAGGCACCCGATCCAAGGATTTGAGTCTTTGAGTATTGAGACTTGTGTCAATATCGACTATGCTCTTGACGCATCGAAGAAACTCCCGTTCAAGGACAACACCTTCTCCCTAATCTATTCAAGCCATACTATCGAGCATATTCCTTGGTATCAAACTGTGTCTGTCCTGAAGGAATGGAAGCGAATTTTGAAGTCCGGTGGTTCCTTGGAGATCTGGGTGCCAGATGGATTGAAGATTTGTCGTAACTTGGTGCGCGTTGAGGATGGAGGCGATGACGAAAGTGGCCTGGATGGCTACTACAACCTGGTGCCAAACAGAGACCCGCGTTTGTGGGCATCACTCCGGATATTTACGTATGGCGATGCCAGGGGGACGCTGAATCACCCAAACTGGCATCGTGCTATTTTTACGCCCAGCCTATTGCTTGATTCACTGAGGTGGGCGGGGTTTGAGAATGTTGAGCCCTTGGGCAAGAATCATGTTCGAGGCAGAGATCATGGGTGGATAAACTTGGGCGCCAAGGGTGTAAAGCCATGAATTATCGCAGCATCAGCGACATGAATCAGACTATTTTGAAGAACCTTCATAAGGTGCCGGAAGATGTTCAAGTGGTGGTGGGCATTCCGCGTAGCGGGCTGTTGGTGGCGTTGATGCTGGGGCTGCACAGAAATCTGATTGTCACAGATTTGGACGGATTGATTGCTCGCAGGGCCATCTCTAAAGGGACGGTCACACTTTCGGATGTCCGCAATTCTCGCGATTATCTCACTACGAAACGAAAAATCCTTGTGATCGACGACAGCTACTCTACCGGAAGCACGCTCCAAAAAGCACGTAGGTCTCTTGAGGAGGCTGAGTTACCTCATGAGATATTGTACGGCGTTGTCTATGGAGGCCTGAAGGCGAAGGGAAATGTGGACATTGTATTTGAGAGGCTTTTAAAGCCGCATATTTTTGAATGGAATCTGTCCAGAAATGCGATCCTTCCGTATTCGTGTGTTGATATGGACGGAGTGCTGTGTCGTAATCCGATGCCTCTGGAGGATGACGACAGTCGTCGTTATATGAACTTCCTTGAAAATGCGGAGCCGTTGTGGAGACCTGACCGCAAGCTAGGATGGATCGTTACCAGTCGGCTGGAGAAATATCGCACGCTAACTGAAAACTGGCTAAGGGACCATAACGTAGAATACAAGCAACTGTATATGCTGGATGTGGAAAGTCAACATGCTCGTCGGCGTGTGTCCGTCCCGGGCTATAAGGCTTCAGTCTTTCGGTCAGTTGACGCGGACTTGTTCATGGAAAGCTCATTTGTCGAGGCCATCGAGATTGCGTCACTGACGAAAGGAAATGTCCTATGCTTTGAGAATAGTAGACTTATTCAAGCGTCACGATGCGAAGAGCTCAGAAGTCAATTGAGAAAGCCTGCCAATTTACTTAGGCCTTTGTTCTTGTACGCAGGATATCTATTTCGCAAGTTTCCGGAAGAGCATATAATCGTCGGCCCCATCAAACGGAGTGGTCGTTATTTTTTCAGGCGACTTCAGCAATGGCAACGTCAACATTGACCGTTGCAGAGCCAGACAGTGCTAATGCTAAATAGTTGGAAACATCTCCTAAAAAGCCCTCTGGCCATGGTCTGGCTTGAGACATTTGTGCGTTTTGGCACAG
>JAFDGR010000393.1 GCA_019309145.1 Deltaproteobacteria bacterium
TGACTACCGACATCCTTTAGATGACATGTTTGCTGTGTGTATTATCGCACTAACAGATGTCCGTGAGATTCCATCGGTTGGGTTCAAGAGAGTTTTCAAGATCTCAGAATCAATTGCATCTATTGATTGGAAATGTATTTATCGTACGACAGCGATAGTCAGAGAGCTTTACAACGGGACAATAATCTAAAGGTAGGTTGAATGGAAAATATATTTATAAAAATGCCTTGTGACATGCTGATTGACCAGGATGTCTATATTGACGATATGGGTAGTGAAGACCCGGTTGGGTTCAAGTGTATGCAAAACGCTGAATTTACCGATGGTCATTATCTGTTCTGTAAACAGTGTACTGAGTTACTCAAAACAGAACCAGGAAGGGTTACAATTCCTACACTGGCACCATGGAAAGAGCGCTTCGAAATACTTCGCAAGGACTTTGTAAACCAGATTTTCGAGGATCTGATAAATATCCAACCTATCGCAGAAGAAGCATTTAGACAACTTGCTGAGAAGCTGGAAAAGAATCCAAATGGTGGATATATTTTTTCGTGTCCACCAATTTGTAAGAAGGATTAATCATGGAAGTTACTCTCGAAATTACCCAATATTGCGACCACTCGTGTTCATACTGTTCAAGTAACGCAGGACCCGATGGAGAACATCTGTCGTTCGAAGAAGTGAAGGACTGGCTTGATAAAAACGTCCCACACAACAAAGCCGAACGGATCAATATCTCCGGTGGTGAACCACTTGCAAATCCTAGCTTCTACAAGATCTTGAAATACTGTGAGTCTCTCTGTGATGACGTAAGGGTCTATACGAACGCTCTCAAACATATCCATTACAACGCAGACATCATAGATATCAAGGTTGACGCACACATCATCCCGAGACCGGAGAAGACGTTCCGTATTCCTAAAAATGTCAACGAGGTCCACTTTCTCAAGTTGAAACCAAACGGTAGAGCGAAAAAGAATCATCTCGATGACCACGTCAATTTCAGTGTATCAGGATCCGACTGTAAGAGTTGTGATCATATCCTGTTACAAGCCGATGGTAAGACAACGAAAGCACCGTGTAAGAAAAATTACGAGGAAGTTACTGACTAATTTCAGGAGGTCACATGGCAGGATCATATGAACATCTAGTCGGGAACGACGGTAGTTTTGACATGAGTACTATCGAGAATCTTGGTGACGCGCACGAGGCTCTTGAGGAATGTTTTGCTCTTATTAATGAGTTGGTTGACGGAGATATAGCCAAGCTCGAAATAGCTGAGATGAGGTATCGGGAGTTGGGGGTACGTCGATCCCCATATATTATGGATTACAATCAAGACCAAAAATACCCCAATCCTGACGAGGGTAAGCATGACAAAGGATGGGAAGGATGACCAAGAAGACAGGGAGAAAATGGCAAACTGACAGGTGTGGTAGGTGCGGAGGGTCACATACTGGATATTCAGGTAAGCTGGACTCGAAGGGAATTGAGTATGTTGTCTGCGGAGTGACACATAAGAGGGTGGATGTCAGGGACACGAATGATCCTTTGCGGACAAGTTTCTTTGAAAAGGAACAATGAAGTGGGATTTATACGAAAGAATACTCTTATACGAGTCGAACCCGTTCTCGACTATTCCGTTCGTGGTCTGTGTGTGAAATCCTACGGAGCGAAGCCTAACGGGAAATTTTCACATCCAAAGGGCTGTCCCAACTTCGGAGAGCGGATTCTTTGTCCACCACAGGCTCTGAAATTTCCAGATATCATCGATATGAATCAGCCGATATATCTGATCTACAATCGATTCGAATTCGGCGAGCATGTCAAGAAGATGAAAGAAAAACACCCAGACTGGAGCCAACGACAATGCAAGTGCTGTCTCTATTGGCAAGGCACTGCTCGGAAACATTTGAAATCGAAGATCAACGATTTTCTTTGCGGGTTTCCAGGTTGTATCGTTCTCACATGTCCAGAAGCGACCGGTGTCAATGTCACTGCGACAATGAAAAACGCTACCGGAATCGAACTCGAATGGCCACCGGTAAAGTACGTCTACCAGGTAGCGATAGTCGGATATCCGATATTC
>JAFDGR010000007.1:0-39809 GCA_019309145.1 Deltaproteobacteria bacterium
GACCGGTGACACCGAGGCCCTTTCACCCACCATTAATAAAGACAAAATACCCTATGTGTCGGCTTCCTATTCCGCGCACCTGACCAATCCGGCCAAGACCCGGTACAACCTCTTCTTTTCCTCTGACTATTCCACCAATGCGAGGGCGGCCATTACGGCCTGGTTTGACAAGAAATGGCCCGCCAAGTCGGATTACGGGAAGCGGAAACCTCGGTTTGCCTGCTGCTACATGTTTGCCTCTCCGTACTGCAGTGCGCCCATCAAGGCGATCAAGGACCAGGCCAAGATGCTGGGCTTTGAGATCGGTCCTGACCAGGATGTGTCCCTGTTCGCCCTGGATACCAAGAGCCAGATCATGGCGCTCAAAAAGTTTAAACCGGACCTCCTCTGGCACGGGAACACCACCATGTCGGTTTCCGCTACCATCAGGGATGCCTATGCCCTCGGGCTCACCGCCGACTGGATTATCAACAACTGGGGATTTGACGAGAACCTCCCGCGCCTGGCAGGCGATGCCGCAGAGGGTGTCATGGGAGCGACCCCCTGTGCGTTCTTCGGCCAGGACTACAAGAACATGGACATCGTGGTAAAAACAGCAAAGAAATATAATCCCGGCGTGCCCTTGAAAAAGAGGCTCATTCGCACAATTCAGGCCTGGGGTGACGCATTAATCACCTGGGAGGCCATGAAACGGGCGGACAAGGCCGGCGACCTGAGCGGCCCCGGCATTATGACCAAGGGGTTTGAGACATTAAGGAATTTTGATATTGGTCTTGGTGCCTCGCCTATCACCTTTACCGCGACAGATCACCGGCCTACAACCGGGTGCCTGATCCAGGAATGGAAGAACGGCAAGTTCCAGGAAGTTGAGCGGGTGGACCTCAAGAAACGCTGGCCTCAGAAATGGGCCAAGGAATGGCTCGGATGGTGAGATTCGCTTTCGTTTCAGTCATAGAAAACCTTTACACATCCCATCCCTTGGAGGTTTTTGAACCTTGGAAGCTGCAGAACCCATTTTGAAAATCAAGAACATCGAGGTCAGATATCATGAGGTGATCCTGGTCCTGAAAGGGGTTTCCATTGAGGTCCCTGCCGGCGGCATCATTGCACTGCTCGGGGCCAATGGGGCAGGGAAGAGTACGACCCTGAAGGCCATATCAGGGCTCCTGAAGGTGGAGGACGGTGAGGTGACTGACGGCGCCATCGATTTTGAAGGGCGTCACATTCACCGTGAGAAGGCAGCCCGTATCGCCAAGATGGGGATCGTCCAGGTTATTGAGGGACGCCGCGTCTTTGAACACCTGACCGTGGAGGAAAACCTGAAGGTGGGCGCTCATCTCAGGAAGACCGGCTCTGTACGAGAAGGACTGGAGATGGTGTATCACTATTTCCCGCGCTTGCGGGAGAAAAGGACCGAGACGGCCGGGTTTGTCAGCGGCGGTGAACAGCAGATGACTGTCGTGGGGAGGGCCCTCATGACCGAGCCAAAGCTGGTCCTGCTCGATGAACCCTCCATGGGTCTGGCCCCCATGCTCATTCACGAGATCTTTAACATCATCATGCAGCTCAATAAAGAACAGCATATTTCCATTCTCCTGGTGGAGCAGAACGCGAAGCTGGCTTTGAATGTGGCTCCCTATGCCTATGTGATGGAAACGGGGAGGATCGTCATGGATGATACTGCTGAAAAACTGAGCGAGAATGAAGATATTAAGGATTTCTATCTGGGTCTCAGTGACAAGAGTGGGAAGAGAAAGAGTTTTCGCGACGTGAAACACTACAAGCGAAGAAAGAGGTGGCTCGCCTGAACAGAAACATAATTCAAGTCGGAGGGACGAAGGCGGAATGCGGAATGTTCTTCTCTCTTGATTCCAAATTCCAAATTCCGACTTCCGAATTCAAAAGAGGGAGGTTCTATCATGCATAAAAAACTGGTTCTTTTAACCGTGATGATTTTTGCCCTCGGAGTGGTGTTTGCATCCTGTGCAGGCATGCAGGTCAAGCCCACCGCCGCCAACTTCAAGAGTCCGGTGATCACGCTGGATTCTTTCGAAGTCCCCCAGTATGATGGATACTGGTATATTTCCTCAAAAGTGAAGCCCACAAAAGGAGATGCGGGAAATCGAGGCGCTCCGCTTCCCATGAGCTTTCTTTTCGACATCCAGAACCCGAACCCCTTTCCCGTGTTGCTGGAAGGGATAAAATTCACGGTAGCATTTGATAACGATTTTCAGATAGTGACCGTGAACAATGATGATTCCTACTGGATCCCGGCGGGAAAGACAGACCAGGTACGGGTGAACACCCTGATCACGACCCGGTCTGCCCTGTTGAGCCTGCTGGTCACCGGAGGGTATAAGTTGAAGGATCGCGGATGGAGTCCCTGGAAGGCCCTGGAGAGATGGTGGCGGGGGGTCCCGGATTATTCAGTTCCCGTGAAGGTAACGGAAGGCGCGTTTACCTTCAAGGCTGACGGGCTCATCAAGGTTCTCCCCTTTGAAGGGGTGGTAAAATAACACCGGAAGTAAAGAGGGGTCGGGCTCGCTTGTCTGCAGAAGCCTGACCCCTTTTTTATGAGGGAATCTATTATGGGACTTTACGATTTTACCTTTTATGACCTTATCAATCAAAATGCCGTTTCTTTCAAACAAAAGGACGCATGGTTCGAAGTTGATGACGGACGCACCCTGACCTTTTTGGAATACAAGAATAAGGTGGATCAGCTGGCTTTAGGTATTCGAAAATGTGGCATCAAAAAGGGTGACCGCATAGGCGTTTTAGGAAAGAACAGCCTTGAATTTTTTCTCCTTTATGGCGCGGCCGCTGGCTTGGGCGCCATTATGCTGCCTATCAATTGGAGGCTCGCAGCCGATGAAGTTGCATACAATCTGAATGATTGTGAACCCACGATTGTGTTCGTGGATAAGGAATTCCAGGAGGAGGTGGATGGGATAAAAGACAAGCTTCCATCTGTGAAGGAGTATTTCAATTTAAACAGCGAGGGAGGAACGTTTTCAGATTTTGGTTCTTTGATGAATCATGGGAATGATTTCGAACCGGCAGAGATATGCACGGATGACGGTTTTGTCATTATCCATACAGCAGCCGTGGCAGGAAGGCCCAGGGGGGCCTTGCTGAGTCACGGCAATGTCCTCTGTGCTGACATGCATGTTGATTACCTTTGCAATCTCACACCGCGGGATGTCCATTTAAATATCCTTCCTCTTTTTCATGTTGGCGGGCTCTTTCTGGCCTCATCGGCATTTCATGCCGGGGCCTTGAACGTGAATGTGACCAAGTTTGACGCGGAAAAAGCCGTGGAACTTATTCGCGAAAAAAAAGTCTCCATACTGATCGAGTTCCCTCCCATCCTCGACTCAATTCTTGAACAACAGGAAAAAACCGGGGCGGATATCAGTTCATTGAAATCTGTGGCCGGTTTAGAAGCACCCGGGACTATTGAAAAATATCAGGAGGTGACCGGTGGCACATTTTATGTCCTGTATGGGCAGACAGAGACCTCATGCCTGGCGACCTTTGGTCCTTATAATGATCGACCGGGCGCTGCCGGAAGGACATTGCCCCTGGCAGAGGTAAGGCTTGTGGATGACTATGACCGTCCGGTCCCTGTTGGAGAGGTGGGCGAGATTACCATGAAAGGGCCCATGGTTTTTAAAGGCTATTGGAATCTTCCCGAAGACAATGAGTACACATTCAGGAACGGCTGGCATCATACAGGTGACCTGGGTCGCTTTGATGAAGAGGGTTTCCTCTGGTATGCCGGGAGGAAAGCGGAGAAGGAACTGATCAAGCCGGGCGGTGAAAATGTGTATCCTGCCGAAGTTGAAAAAGCCATCCTGGAACACCCGGCGGTGGAAGAAACAGTGGTTTTCGGGGTCCCGGATCCCAAGTGGAAGGAAGGGATCAAGGCGGTCTGTCTTTTGAAGAAAGGAGAGCGTCTTGAGCGCCGGGAACTTATCGAATTTGTTGGAGAGCGTATTGCCCGGTACAAGAAACCACAGTACGTGGAATTTGTGGATGAGTTTCCTCGCCTGGATGATGGAAACCCTGACCGAACGAAGATAAAAGAATTGTACGGAGGAGAACAGGAAGGGAGTTGAGTTGTGCAATGAAAGCACACGTTTCACCTTCCATCATCCTGAGAATAAAAGAAATCGGGGAATCAGACCTGGTCGTCACGTTTTTCAGTGCGGATCGGGGCCGATTGAGAGGTATTGCAAAGGGGGCGAGGAGGAGCCGCAGGCGATTCGTGAACTGCCTGGATCATTTTTGTCTCTCAACGCTTGAATACACCGAAAAGCCGGGGCGTGATCTCTGTTTTCTCCAATCAGGAAAACTCCTGGAGAATTTCCCTTCCCTGAGATCAGATTACACGTTGCTTTCCCTGGCCAGTTACATGGTGGAGCTTGCCGAAATCCTTTTCCCTCTCCGGGTTGCTGATTCCGCCATGTTCGAACTCCTGAAGAAATGTCTTGGTGCGCTTCACGAGGGAAAAGAGAAGGAGACGCTTCGGGTTTTGTTTGAAGCGCGGGCAATGACACTTGGAGGGTATGGAATCCAGTTGCACGGTTGCAGTATCTGTAAGAGACCCTACGAAGGAGAGGGGCGGGCTGTTTTCAAATGCGAAAGGGGGGGGATTGCCTGCCTCAAATGCGCGCGGGAGACAGCCGATACACCTGGGATGAATCCCTTGAGCGTGGGAACGCTTGATAGATTACAGTCAGGTTGGTGGCCGGAACATGCATCACTTCATCTGGAAGAGGAGGTGATACAGGAACTCCGGCCAGTCCTCGCCAGGCACATCGAATACCGCATCGGGAGACGCTTGAAAACTTCCACCTCCCTCGGATGAACGCCTCCCGCAGGTCTAGATCATTTCAAGGGCGCACGCCATGGAAACCCCGCCGCCGCCGCAGAGGGTCGCGAGCCCGAAACTCTTTCCATGTTTTTTCATGGCATAAAGAAGAGTTACCATGATTCTGCACCCGGTTGAGCCCACCGGATGACCGAGACCGATCCCGGAACCATTGATGTTGGTGATTTCCCGGTTCAGGCCCAATTCCTTCTCGCATCCAAGATACTGGGCTGCGAAGGCTTCATTCACCTCAATGAGTTCGAAATCTTCCAGCTTAATATCCGGATTCCTTTCGAAGAGGTTTCTCACGGCAGGCACCGGGCTCAATCCCATGACCGAAGGATGGCAGGCTCCTCTTCCAATTGCCGTGATTTGCGCGATGGGCTGGATGCCCAGTTCCTTGGCCTTGTCGGCGGACATAATGACCATTGCACTGGAACCGTCATTGATACCCGAAGAATTTCCCGCCGTAACTTTCCCTATTTTTGGTATGAAGGCGGGAGGAAGCTTCTTGAGGTCTTCGAGCGTGAGGCCAGGACGGAAATGTTCGTCCTTATCGAAAATGATGGGTGGCTTTTTCCTTTTCGGCACTTCAACAGGGACGATTTCGTCCTTGAAATCTCCTTCTTTCGTGGCCCTCTCCGCGTTGTTGTGGCTGCGAAGTGCTACCTCGTCCATTTCTTCCCGGCTGATATTATGGAGCTGGGCAATGAATTCAGCAGTGTGCCCCATAATATATGGCTTCCCTTTGAAAAGTTCGAGCGGCATGCCTTCTTTCACGGGGCCATCCTCAGGATGAGGGATGAGATGGGATCCACAATGGAGCGCGTGGATCATATTGTCCACGAACACGTGGTCCTGGAGTCGGCATCCCCAACGGGCATTTGGGACGGAGTAGGGCACACCGGACATGTGTTCCACACCGCCTGCCAGGATGATGTCCGCCATGCCCGCCTGAATCATGGCCATCCCTGATATGACGGCCTCCATGCCGGAAATACAGACACGGTTTACGGTCACCGCGGTCACGGTATCTGGAATCCCGGCCATCAGAGCGCAGACGCGTGCGACATTCAATGCATCTGCCGGCTCCACGCAGCAACCGAACCGCACATCGTCGATCATGGAGGGTTCAATGCCTGCCCTTCGGATTGCCTCCTTCATGGCGACACTCCCGATAACGGCGGCATTCAAGTCGCGAAGGGTCCCTCCAAAGGCACCAACGGCTGTTCTGCACGCAGAGACTATTACCACGTCTTTCATCATCGCTACTCCTTTTCTAGTCTTCCTTGTGTCCGGCAAGTGATCTCAGGATTTTCGTGTTTTCCTGGAGGCGCTTCATATCCGCCTTGAGGTTTTTTCTGTTGGGCCTGGCTTTTCTGGCCCTGATGAGTTTGGTTTTCTTGGAATTGGAAGCCATGGTTTGATCTCCTTCGAAAAAAATTGATGACCCTTTGAAAGTCATCATCCGCCCACGAGCGGGCAGTTGACGATTTCAGAAAATCGCAAGTAAGCATACTATCATGAGAGAGGAGGGTCAAGGGGAAATGTGATGTGAGGCGTCAGGCATCAGGCGTAAGGCGTAGGGTATTTAATGGTGAGGAGTATTTTTGGTTTTTCGTGAGCCTGAAGCCCTGCGCATTAGCAATTTTCTCTCAGGTATTGGACCGCGTTCCTGAAGAGTTGAATACCTTTCCCTTCTTCGGTTTCCAGCGTCTTCCCTTCGCGAAGCAGGATTTCCTTGTCCCTTGTCCATGCGGGGTGATTTGTAAAATGGTTGTATGCCTCCGGGTGTGGCATGAGCCCCAGAATTCTGCCGCTCGGATCGCAGATCCCCGCGATATCCCCCAGCGAGCCGTTTGGATTCCAGGGATAGCGCCCATTGGCTTGATTTCCTTCAGGATCCGCATACTGGAGTACAACCTGGTTTTGATGGAAAAGGTTGGCCAGGTCGCTCTCTGCGGCAAAAAATTTTCCCTCTCCATGGCGCACGGGGAGCTCTATGGAAGGCATTTCCCTGGTAAAAACGCAGGGTGATTCGCTGTTGATCTTTAATGTTACCCAGGTGTCCACAAAGTTCCCCGAATCATTATACGTGAGTGCAACACGCCGTTCATCGTACCTGCAGTTCAATGCGGGCAACAACCCAAGGTTTACGAGGCATTGAAATCCATTGCAGATCCCGAGGATAAGCCTGCCGGAGTCCACAAAACGAGCGATCTCGTCCCCCAGGCGCCGTTTTATTTTGGCCGCCATGATCACGCCTGCCCCGTGATCATCTCCCCAACTGAATCCCCCTCCGAAGACCAGGATATGATAATCTTCGAGCTGGAGCGTCTTGTCGAAGATGACCTGGTTTATATGGACCCGATCCGGTTCAGCTCCTGCCTGGGTAAGGGCGTATTGGGTTTCATAATCACAGTTCAGCCCATAGCCGGTGAATATCAATGCCCTTATTGGATTCATACGAGATCTCCAAACGGTTTTTGCCAGGATTGTTTCAGATCTGAAATATCCTCATCCATCAAAGGAGCCCCCGGGGAACCCCTTACGATAAAGCGGGGAGAAGCAGTTACCATCCCGATCCGGGAGAGGTGCAATCCAGAAAACAGGGCCTCGAAGTCCTGTTTTCTGGAAGGATCTACGGTAACCACGAATCGTCCACAGGTCTCGGAGTAGAGGGCCGTGGTGGGGCTCATCCCGGCAGTCTTCGGGATGTCTTCCACATGAAGGTCCATGCCCAGTTCGCCACCCATGGCAACCAGCGCCAGGTGCACGGCGAGTCCACCCCTTGCAACCGCGTGGCAGGACGTGACAAGCTTTGCACGCACCGCCTTTGCAAGGGCCTGGTACAGCGGGAGCACGGACCCAGCGTCTACCTTGGGCACGTTGAGGCCTGTTTCCCCCATCATCTGGTAGTATTCGCTTCCTCCCAGTTCATTGCGGGTCTCGCCAAGAACATAGACGAGATCACCCGGGAACTTAGCCTCCATGGTGACGCAGGTATGAATATCATCGATCACGCTGCTGACCGTGAAGAGAAGCGTGGGCAACCCTGAAACTTTCCTTCGCTCGCCAAAAGGTCCTTCCAGGTTTCCGTCAATATACATGCTGTCTTTTCCCGAAAGAAGCGGGATGCCGAAGGCCTTGCAGGAGTCACGCAAGGCCCAGTTCGCCCGAACGAGCTGGGCGGCCTTGTATTTGCCGTCGGGATTTTGGAGGGGATGATATTGAATGGTTGGCCAGCAGAAGTTATCCACTCCCCCGAGATGTTCGGGAGATCCACCTACTGCCAGCACCTTCCGAACGGCCTCGTCAATGGTCGCGGCCACCATGTGATAGGTATCAATTTTTGAGTAAAACGGATTAACGGCCTGTGCGACTGCAATTCCTCTTCTGGATTGAAGAACCGGTCTTATCACGCACGCATCACCAGGGAGATCCCGGCCTCTCCCCACGAGCGGTTTAAGGACACTGCCGCCCTGGACTTCATGGTCATATTGCCTGGTAATCCAGTTCCTGGAACAGATATTCGGCCGTGATAACATTGCCTTCAATAAGGAACCCTGTTGGGATGGCTCGCTGAAAACAGGTTCTCTCAGCCCCCTGCGTTCAGGAGAGGTCCATTCCGCTTCAAATTCCCATTGGGGGAAATCGGACTCCAGCAGGTCCATCCGCACATAGGCGCAGGGTTTTCCCTTGTAATCCAGTTCAAGGATACCGGTGTCGTTATATTCCCCGATCACCGTGCTTTCCACTGCGTGCTTCGTGGAAAGCTCCATGAACCGGTCGATGTTTTTTGGATGAACCGCTATGGTCATTCTTTCCTGGGACTCTGATACCCAGATTTCCCATTGGTCCAGGCCTTCGTATTTCAGGGGAACCTTGTCCAGATCAACGCGGCATCCGTTACTGAATCGCGCGGATTCTCCAACAGACGAGGAGAGTCCTCCGCCGCCATTGTCCGTGATAAACTCGATCAACCCTTCATCCCGGGCCTCCATGAGGAAGTCGTGCATCTTTTTCTGGGTGTATGGGTCACCGATCTGCACATGCCCGGCAGGAGTATGCTCACTGAATGTTTCCGAAGCGGCCGTCACCCCGTGGATACCGTCTTTCCCGACCCGGCCGCCTGACATGACGATCAGGTCACCCGGGTGTGTTTTTTTCTCGTGTGACGAGGTATCTCCCACCCTGGCAGGCATGAGGCCCAGGGCGGTGACAAAGACCAGGCATTTGCCGATATAGCTTTCATCAAACAGGAGAAGCCCATAGCCCGTTGGTATACCGCTTTTATTTCCTCCGTCCCGTACTCCCTCAATAATACCGTCCAGGAGTCTCCGGGGGTGTAAATGGGGCTTCAGTTCCTTGTTGTAATCGCGTGGACCCACACAGTATCCATAGAGCCCCAGGATCAACTTCGCTCCTTTGCCCGTTCCCATAGGGTCCCGGTAAATCCCCACGATCCCTGTTATGGCACCACCGTAGGCCTCCATATTGGAAGGGCTGTTATGTGTCTCACCGGTGATGGCGTAGTAATGATCGTCATCAAATCGTGCCACTCCCGCATTGTCCCAGAGGACCGATATGACCCAGTCCTTTTCCGCCTGAATGTCGAGGGTAGGCTGTTCGATGCAGGTCTTGAAAAGATTGTCCACGGTTTCCCGCGAACCGGTGTCGAGGTCATGGTAGTGAAAAAGCCCTTTAAAGGTGTTGTGGTTGCAATGGTCGCTTCTCGCCTGGGAGAGGTATTCCAATTCCACATCAGTGGGAAGATCAAGCCCCACCTTTTTCCTTTCCCGCCGGATATCTTCCCTGAGAAAGTAGTTTCTTATGACCGGGATATCCCGCTCATGGAGGGCCAGATTTCGTTCTTCAGAAAGCTTTCTGAGGGTTTCATCACTGTCAATGGATATGGTTGTTACCTGCGGCTCATGGTCGAGGATGACCTTGGGCACTGGATACCCGATCCCGTCTTCTTGAGACCATTCTTTCTCCCCATATATTTTCCATTGCTGGATGATCCCATTTGCCAGGAGTTCGTTGGCGATTGTCTCCGCGTCTTCTCGAGAAAGATTTCCCCTGATTTCATATAATTTTGAAGTGTAAACCGCTTCATCCTGGCCGAATTCGAGTTGCAGGAGGTCTTCAATGGCCTCTACCGCGGTGCTGCCGGCCGTGTCCCGAACGCCGGGGCGGAATCCGACCCAAATGAGCCAGTCAAAGTCCCCGGCCAGCGGTTTGTAGGAGGAGACTTCCGTAACCGGATTGGTAAACAGCGCGGTGCGAAGCCTTTCCAATTGTTCCCCGGTCAGAGATGTCTCCATGGTGAGGACCCGGATCACGCGGATATCTCTCACTTCCAGCGCAAAATATTCTTTTGCTTTTCGCCGGATTGATTCCCCTTCGGCGTCCATCAATTCCTGTTTGAGCCGTATCTCCAACCTTGAAAGCATTGCTCTGACCGCCTTTCTCATTGCTCAGGTAGATAACGTGAGCGCCTGCATTGTGCGATCGATTGACAGAAATGTTTCCCGGTCTTCAACGTGACCAGCCGGGAAGTTGTGAAATATGAAGAAATTGGGCGAAGCCAACCGTGAACCGTGTGGCAATTTGAATAGTTATAATAAACCACTGGGATGAGTCAATAGAAATCCGGGCTAGATCCCTGAAGCACACATGAAGCTTGCATTACTGGAAGCCAGTGCCTATATTGAAAAGGGTGATTATGGAGCCGCAGATTCCCATACGCGAAAATCTGTGGCGAAATATTTGCAGGAACATAATATGATCTCTACGGAGAGGATAGACTATGGATGATGAAAAAAAAGAACTGGAGGGGAGCGAAGGACAAACCAAGATCCCGAACCAGAAAGAACTTGAAAAGGAATTGAGTGAATACCTCTCAAAGAAATACGGGAACAGGGTAAAAGTTATTTCTCCCTTTGTGGTCCCGCGTCCGGGTGAAGAAAGAATGGATGACGGCCAAAAGAGCAGGCACGGAGAGAAAGGTCCTGATTTTGACCTGCTGCCCGAGGAATTGGAGGCATACCTGGATGGTTTTGTGGTCAAACAAAATGATGCAAAAGCAGTGCTGTCCACCAAAATTTGCACTCATTTCAATCGGATCAAGTATTATAACAAAACGTCACAGGGCGCAAAAAAATCCAGTGTCGGCATGATTAAGAACAACATCCTCATGATTGGACCGACCGGGGTGGGGAAGACCTATATTATCAAGCTTATCGCCCATAAGCTCGGCGTCCCCTTTGTAAAGGGGGATGCCACGAAGTTCAGCGAGACCGGTTACGTGGGTGGGGATGTGGAGGATCTGGTCAGAGATCTGGTTTACGAGGCGAACGATGATATTGAACTGGCGGAAAACGGGATTATCTACATTGACGAAATAGACAAGATCGCCTCCGCCCACAATTTGATCGGGCATGATGTATCACGGACCGGGGTGCAACGGGCCCTTCTGAAACCCATGGAAGAAACGGAAGTTGATTTGAAGGTTCCCCATGACCCTATTTCCCAGATTCAGGCAATCGAGCAGTACAGGAGAACGGGAAAAAGGGAAAAGCGCGTGGTCAATACCAGGAATATCCTGTTTATTGTGAGCGGGGCGTTCGGTGATCTGACTGAAATTATTCGAAAACGGCTGCAACAGCAGGGAATTGGGTTTGAGGCTGATGTGCGTTCGACTGAAGTCCCCTGGGAGATCCTGAAGGAAGTAAAGGCACAAGACTTGATCGAGTTCGGATTTGAATCGGAGTTCGTGGGACGGTTGCCCGTGGTCGTTGTTTTTGATGAGCTCAGGAAGGAAGATTTGCTGGAGATTCTGAATAATCCGAACAACCCGATCCTGATCAGCAAGAGGAGAGATTTCAGGGCGTACGGGATTGACATCCAGTTTGAAGAGGAGGCGCTGGACCAGATAGCTGAGATGGCCGCGGCCGAAAAGACAGGGGCAAGAGGATTGGTGAGCGCCATCGAGAAGGTGCTGATTCCCTTTGAAAAAACCCTGCCCTCGACGGATATCAAGTATTTCCTGGTAACTCCTGATGTGGTAAGAAACCCTGCCGGGGAACTGGAAAAACTCCTCGCGAACCCCGATGATCCTGCGCGTATCTCCAGGTTCCAGGACGCGAAAGAGAAGGAACTCAGGAATATTCAGGCCTATATCGCCGGAAGCGCAGAAAATTTTCGTAAGAATTCAGGCCTGGAAGTCGGGGAACGACGGATTGAACTCCTTTCCGCATTGTATTTGAAAAACATCTCTGATATTGATAGCGTTTTTGAAGATTTTAAGGCGATGTATCAGCAAATAAAGATCGAGGAGGCGTCTCTGCCGGAGAAACTGGAGGTGAGTGTTTCTTTCGAAGACAGCGCAATTGATGAAATCATTCACCAGGCCATAGAGAAGGATGAAGAGGCGGGCACCCTGGCGTATCAGCTCGCCAAGAAACTTGAATATGGTCTGAAGCTGGTTCGGGATCGTTCCGGGATTGAACATTTTTCGATTAATGGCGAGGCAATCATTGACATGGAGAAATTCGTGAACGATTTGCTCAAGCAGTATTATCACGAAGAATATGGCGGACCAATACCCAATTTCAAAGTACGCGACTGAGAAAAATGATTGGAATATCAAAGCTTTATTGTGGGACTGTCGAGCCATCTGACGCGCTTCGTTACGGGAGGCGTTCCGGGGATCTGCCTTCCCATCTCCTGCAGTTTTCAAAAGACAAGAAGCCTGTCGTGGTCTGGAATGTGACGCGTGCCTGTAACCTGCGTTGTGTGCACTGTTATGCAAGAGCCGTGGAAGAGACCAGGGAACGGGAGTTGAGCCACGAAGAGGGTCTTGCCCTCCTTGATGATCTGGCGGCCTTTGGAGTTCCCGTGGTATTGTTTTCCGGAGGCGAACCTCTCGTGCGGCCGGATCTCCTGGATCTTGCCAGGTACGCGGTACTGAAAGGAATGCGTGCGGTAATCTCAACGAACGGCACCCTCATTGACCGGGAAAAGGCCCGGAAACTGAAAGATATCGGTCTTTCTTATGTCGGGGTGAGCCTTGACGGTATGGAAGAGGTGAACGACCGGTTCCGCGGGAAGAAAGGCGCTTTTCAGAAAGCGATGGAGGGGATCAGGAATTGCCAGGAAGTGGGCCTGAAAGTGGGATTACGCTTCACCATGAACCGGATGAACGCCCAGGAAATTCCCAATATTTTTGATCTCCTTGAAACCTATGACATCCCGAGGGTCTGTTTTTACCACCTGGTTTATGCAGGGCGGGGTTCGGAACTCGTGGAGCAGGATCTGAGCCACGAAGAAACCCGCCGGGCCGTGGATTTGATTATTGACCGCACAAAGGCACTCCATGAGCGTGGAAGCATGAAGGAGGTCCTGACCGTGGACAATCATGCTGACGGGCCCTATGTGTATCTCCGGATGTTGAAAGAGAATGATCCGAGAGCTCCTGAGGTGTTGGAACTTCTTCAGATGAACGAGGGGAACAATTCGGGCAGGGGGTTCGGATGCGTGAGCTGGGATGGTTCAGTACACGCGGACCAGTTCTGGCGGCACTATTCCTTTGGGAATGTGCTCCAGAGACCCTTCAGCGAGATTTGGACGGATCTTTCCAATCCGTTGATGGCGCGGTTGAAAGAGAAGAAAAAGTATGTCAAAGGGCGTTGCGCGCAATGTCACTGGCTGGATATATGCGGAGGCAATTTTCGTGTTCGCGCCGAGGCAGTGAGCGGTGATCTCTGGGCTCCGGATCCTGCCTGCTACCTCACCGATGACGAAATTTCAGGCAAACTGGCATAAGTGGTTGTCATCCAGTTGAAGTGTTTTGGAACAGATGCAAGTTGAGCAGAGGTCCAGGATAGGCCCTGTGGCTACTTGAATGAAACTTTGAGCGTCAAAGAATGCAAGAATGGGAACCTGAGGCGTTAATGGAGAAGAAGGGTTTGCCTGGGAGGAAAGAATGATTATTCGACCACGGAGGTTGAGAAGAACTCCCGCCATTCGGGACATGGTGCGGGAGACACACCTTTCAGTGAAGGATTTCATCGCACCGTTGTTTGTGAAACCCGGTGACGGCACAAGGGACCCTATCTCTTCCATGCCGGGGCAATACCAGTATTCAGTGGATACCCTTGTCAACGAGGTCAGGGAACTGGCAGGCCTCGGGATACCGTCCGTCATCCTGTTCGGTTTGCCGGACACCAAAGACCCCCTGGGCAGTCGGTCATGGGCGGATGACGGCATTGTTCAGCAAGCCGTCTCCGCAATCAAGTCCGCGGTGCCGGATATGGTTGTTATTACTGATGTCTGTTTTTGTGAATATACGGATCACGGCCACTGTGGTGTGATCAAGAACGGCGATGTGGATAATGATGCCACCCTTGCATTGCTCGCCCGACAGGCCCTGTCCCATGCAAAGGCGGGGGCGGATCTGGTCGCTCCTTCCGATATGATGGACGGGCGGGTTGCGGCCATCAGGGAGGCTCTTGACGGGGAAGGGTACCACCAGATAGGCATTCTGTCTTATGCGGTCAAATATGCCTCTGCCTTTTACGGCCCGTTTCGGGACGCGGCTGAGTCGGCCCCCCAATTCGGAGACCGTTCCAGCTACCAGATGGACCCGGCAAACGCCCTTGAGGCTCTCAAGGAAGCGGAGCTGGATCTATCGGAAGGGGCGGATATGATCATGGTAAAACCAGCTCTTCCCTACCTTGACATTATTTCTCGTGTGCGGGAGATCTGCGCTGTGCCGCTTGCCGCCTATAACGTGAGCGGTGAATATGCAATGATCAAGGCGGCTGCATTAAATGGCTGGGTCGATGGGAAGCGAGTCATGATGGAATCATTGACCGCCATCAAGCGCGCAGGCGCTGATCTTATCCTGACCTATTTTGCAAAAGAGGCAGCTCACCTGTTGATGAGCACGTAGCACTTCGAAAAAAACCCTGCTATGGAAAAAAAATCCGAAAAAAGAAATCAGCTTCGGCTGGTCGCATGGGAGATCACGCGCAGTTGTAACCTGAATTGTGTGCACTGCAGGGCGGCAGCAGAGAGGGGACCCTATCCCGGGGAGCTTTCTACTTCCAGATGCCTGACGCTCCTGGAAGAAATCCGTGACGTTGGAAGTCCCATTGTGATCCTGACCGGAGGAGAACCCCTCTTGAGAGAGGACGTCTTTGAGCTCGCCCGCTATGGATCAGATCTTGGCCTTCGTATGGTCATGGCGACGAACGGTACGCTGCTCAACCCTTTTGTTCTCCAAAAGATGAAAGCGTCAGGAATCAAGCGAGTGAGTATCTCCCTTGACGGTCCGACCGCCCGGGAACATGATGCCTTCAGAAAGGTTCACGGGGCATTTGACGCGGCTATCGCGGGAATTACCCTCCTGAAGGAGCACGGAATCGAGTTTCAGATCAATACCACTATTACGAGACATAACGCCCATCTTGCCGAACAGATATTGCAGTTGGCCGTGGATCTTGGCGCGGCGGCCCATCATTTATTTCTTCTGGTCCCCACCGGTAGGGCCAGGGAGATGGTGAACCAGGAAATAGAGGCCGCTGAATATGAAAACCTGCTCCACTGGTTTTACCGGATGAGAGATAAAGTAAAGATTCATCTAAAGGCAACATGTGCCCCTCATTATTATAGAATATTACGACAAGAAGCTCATGCAAAGGGGGAAAAGGTAACGTTTGACACCTATGGGCTTGATGCGGTAACCAGAGGATGCCTGGGAGGAACAGCCTTCTGTTTTATTTCTCATGACGGAATTGTTCAACCTTGCGGCTATCTGGAATTGAAGTGTGGAGACGTTGGGAAGGATACGTTCAAGGAAGTATGGGAACATTCGAATATTTTTAACAAACTGAGGGATTTCTCGCTGTACAAGGGCAAATGCGGGCGATGCGAATACATCAGGGTTTGTGGCGGCTGCCGGGCGCGCGCCTATGAGGCGACGGGGGATTTTCTCGCGGAAGAACCATTGTGTGTGTATGAACCTTCCAAACAGGGATAAGATGGATAGCTTGGATAAAGATATTCTCAACGAGATTCAATCAGACTTTCCCTTGGCACCACGTCCCTATGAGGAACTGGGAAAAAGGGTCGGCCTTTCAGAAGAAGAGGTCCTTGAACGGGTAAGGAGGTTGAAAGCAACGGGTGTTATCAGGAGGATAGGGGGCAATTTTCATTCAAACCGCCTCAATTTCACCAGCACACTGTGCGCTGCCAAGGTTCCTGATGACAAACTGGAACTCTTTGTTGATGCGGTGAACGCCTACCCCGGCGTAACCCATAACTATCTGAGAAATCACTCCTATAATGTCTGGTTCACTTTTATCGCGGAAAATATGGAGTATATTCAGTCTGCCTTGACCAGGATAGCGGAGGAGAGCGGGGTGAAAGAGATCCTGAACCTTCCCGCGGTCAGGGTGTTTAAGATAAAGGTGGATTTTGAGGTTTAACGATCATCTTCCGTCTCTTCATACTGCTCGAGATACAGGTCACGCTCCTCTTCTTTCATCTTTCCTTCTTCAACCAGGAGATCAGCGATACCGTCTTCACGGAGATCATCGATCGCCATGATCTTTTGATTCGGTTTTGACTGGACACTGAAGAAGGTGTAATTGAGTGTCAAGTGTGATTTTTTGAGGAGCCTGGGCTGTTTTCCGAAAAAGATGATGTGATAGCTGAGCAGGAAATAGGAGGCGCCCAATGCCAGTACCCAAAACAATATTTTTTTCTTAAATGTCATGGCCTTCCACGAGAAAGCAGATGATAATATGTTTCCAGTTTTTCCAATGAATCTTTTGTTGTATTATCGGAATGTTTCTCTACAACCTGAAGAAAAATTTGCAGTGACCGATCACACGACCTCTTCAGAAGGCGCTAAAATGCCCTTCTGCCCCTGGCAATGGGATATCTTCTGCCGTAGCCGAATGCCTTGGAGGTAATCTTGAGCCCCGGTGGGGCTTGGCGCCTTTTGTATTCATTCATGACCAGGCGGCGCATCACATCGTTGACCACGGCTGGGTCATGGCCCTTGGCTACAATTTCTTCGGGCCCGAGGTTCTTTTCAACAGCGGCCTCCAGTATGTCGTCCAATATTTCATAAGGCGGCAGTGTGTCCTGATCCGTCTGGTTGGGTCTCAATTCCGCGGAGGGTGGCCTGATGATGATCCGGGCTGGGATGATTTCTGCGTCCCTGTTTATATATTTTGCAACCCGGTAGCAAAGGGTCTTTGGAAGGTCCGAGATGACCGCCAGCCCACCGCTCATATCACCGTAAAGCGTGCAATACCCCATCGCCATTTCTGACTTGTTTCCGGTGGTCAGCAGAAGGGCGTTTAGCTTGTTGGAAAGTGCCATGAGGAGATTTCCCCTGATGCGGGCCTGTATGTTCTCTTCTGTTTCATCTTCAGGAAGGCCGGAGAATATCTCTCCCAAGGCATCTTTATAGCAGTCAAACAGGTTGCCGATGGGTATTTCTTCAAGACGGATGCCCAAGTTTTCGCAAAGGAGTCGAGCGTCTTCTTTGCTCATCCGGGAGGTGTATGGTGAGGGCATGCTGACTCCCAGGACATTGTCAGCGCCCAGGGCCTGCACGGCGATATACGCCACAAGGGATGAGTCGATTCCTCCGCTCAACCCGACCAGCACCTTTTTGAAACCGCATTTCATGGTATAGTCCCGGGTCCCCATGATCAAGCCCTGCAGTACTGCGCTTTCATCGGACAGCCATGGACGCTGAATTTCCGGGCTGCGGTGGTTGGTATCCCAGGTGATGATGTCGGGTTCGAATGGTTTCCCAAGAGCAACAAGCCTGCCATGAGCGTCGAGTACCATGCTGGAGCCGTCAAAGAGGAGGTCATCATTCCCGCCCACCTGGTTGCAATAAATGGCGGGTATCCCGTGGGTGGTACACAGTTTCTTGAGGATCTTCAGCCTTAATTGTTCTTTTTTCAGAGAATAGGGGGACGCGGAAATATTGAGAAGGATATCAATTTGTTCTGAAACCAGTTCCGCTACCGGGTCCAGGGGATACCTTGGTATCCCGCTGACGTCATCGATATTCCAGATATCTTCACATATGGTAACCCCCCATTTTAATCCCCCCAGTTCAAAGATAAGACTTCCTCGGGCGGGTTCAAAATAACGGGTCTCATCAAACACATCATAGGTAGGGAGCAACCGTTTCCCACCGGACCCTGCGATTTTCCCATTTTTGAGCAGAGCAGCGCTGTTGATGAGCGATTTACCGGTGGGTCCGGGGTTGCGGTCCACATATCCTAAGAGGACAGGGATTCCCTCTATTCTCGAGGCGAGTTGCTTGAGCTGAAGAAGGTTTTCCCGGACAAAGGCCGGCTTTTCCAGGAGGTCCTTGGGCGGATAGCCGACAAGGCACATTTCAGGGAAGACAGCCAGGTCACATTTTGCCGTTTTTGCCTGGTGCGCCGCATCCAGAATCAAAGCGGTGTTATATTCAAAATCCCCGATAAGAGGATCTATCTGGCAGATAGCGATTTTCATAAGTGCTCCCCAGAATGAAGGATCAATACAAGGAAATGATTAACGTAATATGCGAGACAGATCAAGGAGATTATTTTGGCACAAGCGACAAAACTCAGCTTCCAGCGGGGTCATTTGTGCCCTTTCATCGGCATTTTTTTCCCACTGAAAAGTGTGGAGAAGACCACGGGCTTGCTCGTGAATGAATGCGCAAACAATTGTTGTGCTCCGGCGTGATGTCGCCCAAAGCTGAGGCGGATAACCGCGGCGGAGCCGAAGGCGAAGACGGGTATTTTTGGGGGATCACGGGATTCCCCGTGGGGCCCCATTGGCAGCATTTTTGCAAAGAAAAGCAGAGACAAAGAACCAATGGAAATCCAGGGAGGGAACTGGCAACACATTCTTGCTTGAGCAGGTGACGGAAAACGGGAAGACCAGGTCCCCGGGAAGACCTCAAGAGGAGAAGAAAGATGAAAATTTCCGATGCAAATGGTTCAATGATGCCCGGGATAAACGGGCCAAGAGCGGGAAAATCGAAGGCGAAAGGCGCATTTCAGGAAGTAATGAGTCAGGTCATGGAACAACGGGACGGGAAAACTGCAGAACCTGCTTCCGTAAATACAGCAGGAGCTTCTCCGAACATAGCGCCGACTCAATTGATCCGGAATGTCGAAGGACAAAACAGCATTCCCTCCGGCGCACAGGTCATGAAAGAGGTTGAAAGCGCATTGGATCTCGCCGGCTTTTACACGAAAAAACTCGAGAACCCTGCAATCAAAGCAGCGTCTCTTGAACCACTGGTCACCCATCTTGAGGAAAAAATGGAGGGGCTGCGTTTTCTCAAAGATCAAGGAAATATAGACGAAGAATTGAAAAAGATTGTTTTTGAATTGGATCTCGCGGTGGGCACGGAAGTAGCGAGATTCAGGCGTGGGGACTACTCATAGGATCCTCCTACCCCATACCGTTTCCGCGGGGAAACAGGAGTTTTATGGACGTGCCCCGATCATTCATTTCTATTTCGAATTGGATTCCTGCGTTCCTTAACAGCAGCACAGAGATGAAGAGATGCATCTCTCCCGATATCTCAGGGATTGGCGGGGGATTCTGGAGATCCATTTCCAGGATATCACGGAAAGGTTTGGAGAGTGCGGCATCATCTATCTGAACAGAGATAATAAGATGTCCCTCCTCCGTACCTGTACCAAGGGAGAGGGTGTTTCTCTTCAGTCTTTCGAGTTCTTCGGCCAATCTTTCGAGAAAGAGGCCCAGCGCAAGACTGGCGTGCGGTGGAGGTGGTGTTATTGCCTGGAGCGATGGGGACAACTCCAACGTGGTTTCCACGTTATGCTTGAAGTAGAGGTTTGTTTTCAGAAATTGCATCTCTTGATGAAGAAAATGATTGATGTCAAGCTTCTCCGGGGAAGATTCCATGAGGTCCGCCCGCATGCCCGCGATCCTGATCTGATTGTTCAAGTTTTCAAATTCATTGTTCATTTGTGTAAGGCGCGCTGAGAGTTTCTCCGAAACATCATTGCTGATCTCGCTTTTCTTGAGGATGAAATGCTGCATGACGTCCATCTGCATCCCCAGGCTGTGCAAAGGGCTGTTGAGATTATGGATGAGACCTCCGAGAAGTTTCCCAAGTGAAGCCAGGTGGCAGAGATGAGCGAGTTCGTTCAAGGATACCTGGAGTGATTCCATTTATTCCCCCTTCCGCTCTTTTTCCTGCCTGATCAATTTTCTCTGTTTCCGGAATATGGTTTCAATAATAGCATCTCTCGCCTTTTCATCAATTTCAGTGAAATGAACGGCAACAGAAAAAAATCCGGCCCGGGCTTTTTTTGGGGGCTCCAATTTTTCTGTGCGGATAACTTTTGAGATCAGGGTTACCTTGAACTCAAATGTCCCGGGCATGATCAGGTCCATTTTTAGGGGGGTGCCTTCACGGTAGGGAGTTTCGCTCAGAAATTTGAGCCCTGATCCGCTGAGTTCTACAACATCATAGAGTTTCCTGCCGGGCTGGTCAGATGGCGTGGTCATCTGCTCGATAATGAAATTGAGCTTTTTGTCCATCATTTTTAAACAGCGGTAGAGCGTCTCTTCTTTTGAGCCCGTCGGCACCTGATCGATGATTTCATCAATGGGACTGGAGAAGACGTTTCCCTCCAGGACACTGCTGACATCTTCCTGTTCGAGCAGGGACAATTCTTCCTGACTCAAGGCACTCAATCGGGCGGATATAAGCACATCGGTTCGGAGATATTCACGCCGGTTTTCAGGACTCATCTTTTTCCCCCTTGAAACTGGCTCATCCACATATCAGAAACCAGAAAAGTTCGAATGGAGCCTGTCGCGGTCGACTGTTTGATCCTCATGCTGAAAAAAGCATAAATCAATGCCAATTGCAATAAAAATAGTAAGTAAGCACCAAGCAGAGAAGGATGGAAAAACGCATTGTACCCCTTCAGGAGTTCTCATTCGTGTGTATAGGGTTTGAGAACGCGCAGCGCCGCGTCAACCACCTCAGGGTCAAATTGCGCTCCCTTGTTCTTCACCAGTTCTTCCAGGCAGTGTTCAAAAGGAAGAGCCTTCCTGTAGGCCCTATCGGAGTTCATGGCATCAAAGGCATCCGCGACCGATAAAATCCGGGCGAGGAGCGGGATGTCTGTTCCTTTCAGTCCGTCCGGGTACCCCTTTCCGTCCCATCGCTCATGGTGGTTTCTGATGACGGCCAGTTCCTGCTCGTCCAGACCGAGGGGAGATACGATATGGACTCCAATAAGAGGATGGGCCTGGATATTTTTGAATTCCTCCTCTGTGAGACGGTCCGGCTTTTTCAGGATATGGTCATCAATGCCTATTTTGCCTATGTCGTGAAGAGGGCCGCTCGATTCGAGACGCCTGCAGTCCTCGAAGGGGCGGTCCATGGCCTGGGCAATGCGGAGTGCTACCTGTGTTACGCGCTGGGAGTGTTGCCGCGTGTAGGGATCACGTGCTTCTATGGCACTGACCAGGGCACCGAGTGTGGCAAAGAGATTTTCCTTCAGGCTGTCATAGAGGGCCAGGTTCTCGATATTCTGGGCGGTCCGCTCCGCAAGAAAATTCATGAGAAATTGATCTTCCTCCGAAAAGGCCCCGCCGTTGCCTTTGCCCCCGATGAGCATCACGCCAAAAAACTCCTGCCGGATACGAAAAGGGACGGAAAGGAGATCCGGCGAATATAATGGGCGATCGATCGAGACTTTTCCGATATGCTCCCCTTGAAAATGTGCTTTTACAAAATCAGGGGCCATACACCTGTTCCCATGAGGATCAGGTTCAAGGGAAACCTGGTGGCCGGGGCGGACAGATTGCAGTCCCTTCTGGGAAAGGGCAATAAGGCCTGATCTCTCTTGATCGTAAAGAAAAAAACACGCCTTGGATGCATCGCAGACCTCCAGGGCTTTTTTCACGAGATATCCATACAGGTCATCAGATCTGTTGACCTTGGAGAGAGAATCAATGATGTCGTAGAGGAGCGTTTTTTCTCGTATTTTTACCTGAAGTTCCTGATTTAATTTTTCTACCTGGCGTTTCTGCTCAAGTTGCCTTTTCAGTATCCAGTTTTTTTTGGCCAGCCTGTGGAGACGATGGACCCTTTCCATTGAGATCTTCAGGTCCTGGAGACGAAAGGGCTTTATCAGAAAATCAGAGGCCCCGTTTCGCATGGCCTCGATCACTTTTTCCATGGAAGGAAACCCTGTCATGACAATGATGCTCATGGGCCGCCCGTTGCTGTCCAGGTTCTTGAGAAGCTCCATGCCATCCATTTCCGGCATCATGAGGTCCATGAAAAGGTAGTCATATTTTTCCGTATTCAGCGCTTCAAGGGCAATCTTTCCATTTTGGGCAGTATGGACGGTTGGAATGCCGAGATGATAGAGATAGGACTGAAGGGCTTCCCGGATGCTGGTCTCGTCATCCACCACCAGGACCTTCAGCGATCCAAGATCACCCCGAATTTCTACTTCTGATCTTGCAACAGCTTCGATTTGCACAGGTCAAATTCCTTTTCAGACAGAAGTCCTTTTGCCTTTAAATGGGACAGACGCTCGAGATTTGAAATCAACGTGTGTTCACCCATCCCCTTTGTTCCTATCAAGTGGTGGGAAAGGACATCTCCACCAATAAGTGTTTTGCCGTGAGCAATCCCGGACGAGAGAGACGAATTCTTTGAGGCCAGGGCATTGTGGGAAGCCATGATCCTTTTGACAAAGTGGAGCTGTTGGTAAGCTTCCTCCAATTCCAGCATCAGCCTCTTATTCTCCCGCAGCAGATGCACGTTCTCCAGGGCGTTTTTGACCGCAATCCGTATTTCTTCCAGCCTGAAGGGCTTGGTGATATAATCGTATGCCCCCTCTCGAATGGCCCGGACCGCTGTTTCCAGGGAAGCAAAACCGGTGATCAAAATGACAAGAGTATTGGGATTGATCTTTTTTGCCGCACTGAGCACTTCAAGACCGGTGGCCCCAGGCATCATGATGTCTGTAATAATCAGATCATAGGCATTTGCCTTGCACTTCTCGATGGCGTCCAGGCCATTTGAAGAAATGGTAACATGGTAATTTTCTTCTCTAAATGAATTCCGCAGCACAGACAACAGGGCGGCGTCGTCATCAACGATGAGAATAGTGAATTCCATTGGGCTGGATCCTGGCCCCCCTTTTTCCTTTACAGATGCCTTCAAAACACGAGCGTTCGTATCCATTCCTCACAAATGTTCATCGGAATGCCCCCTCTTGAACTTGAGCAATTTCATCCCGTAGGAGCAAGAATTTGGGACTCGGATCCGGAACAAAGAATTTCGGGTTCATCCTGAAGCATGCTCTAGGCAAATGTGAGTTCCAGAGATACCGGGATATCCTGATCTGGCTTTCGTCATTTTTGCGCCAGAGAGCGCCGGGCTCAAACAGAAGGAAGGTTCTTGAGGAGAAAGGAATGCAAGAAGCGCGGAAGCGGGCTACGGTTTCCATCCATGAACGCCGATAAGATCAACAAATCTGCACCCGCCGAATTCTTTTCGAGTGAAGACCTCTTTTTCTTTGCGAGTGACTCGTATCATCTCCTGGCTGAAGCGATTTCCAACGGGAATGACAAGCCGACCTCCTTCAGCCAGCTGCTCGAGGAGGGGTTCGGGAATCTTGGGAGCTCCCGCGGTCACAATGATGGCATCGTATGGCGCGTATTCGTCCCAGCCGAGGGTCCCGTCAAAGGCCTTGAAAAGGATATTTGTATACCCGAGCTCAGCCAGAGTATTCCTGGCTGTTGTCATCAGTTGCCGTATCCTTTCAACCGTGAAAACTTTTTGGCTGAGTTCCGCCAGAATGGCGGTCTGGTAACCGCTTCCAGTGCCGATTTCCAGGGTCTTTTCGTTGCCGGACAGTTCAAGCGCCTCGGTCATGAGCGCCACGATATAGGGCTGGGAAATGGTCTGTTTCTGCCCTATGGGCAAAGGATGGTCATTGTATGCCTCTCTCCAAAGGGCTTCTTCAACAAAGCGGTGCCTGGGAACTTTTTTCATGGCCGCAAGGACCCGGCGGTCTTTGATTCCCCGGGGAATAAGTTGTGTCTTGACCATGCGTTCTCTTGCAACACTGAAATCAGCTTCCATGCGGTGCCCTTTTGCGGTTATCAAAAGACAGGTCGACCTCGTAAAAAAGATTTTATCACAGACAAATGAGTGATGCAAACACGGGGTGACCCTCCAACTTGACATCATTGTTTAGCGGTGTTAGTCTCCACTTTTCTGAATCAGAATTCAGTCAAGAGCCGGGTTACGGCTTTGTTGAGTGCGATGAACTGGAGGCATCCATGACCTTTCAAGAGCTTTTTTCATGTCTGCAAGCTTTTTGGGCGGAGAAAGGGTGTGTTATACAACAACCCTACGGCCTGGAAGTGGGAGCGGGCACCTTTAATCCGGCAACCCTGTTACGCGTTCTCGGCCCAGAACCATGGGCGGTAGCCTATGTGGAGCCGTCCCGGAGGCCCACAGACGGCAGGTACGGTGAAAACCCAAACCGTCTTTGTCACTACTACCAGTATCAGGTTATCATAAAACCATCTCCCCTGGAGATTCAGGATCTGTACCTGGACAGCCTGAAGGCGCTGGGCATAGACCCTCTTGACCATGATATCCGTTTTGTCGAGGATGATTGGGAATCTCCCACCCTGGGCGCCTCAGGCCTTGGCTGGGAAGTGTGGCTTGACGGGATGGAGATCACCCAGTTTACCTATTTTCAACAGGCTGGAAGTGTGCGCCTGGATCCCATTTCGGTAGAGCTTACCTACGGGCTTGAAAGAATCGCTATGTACTTACAGGGAAGGGAAAATGTGTATGACCTGGCGTGGAACGAACAAGTAACCTACGGGGATATTCACAGGAAAGGGGAATGGGAACTCTCGGTATACCATTTTGAGAAAGCGGACGTGGATATGCTCCTGGAGCTGTTCAATATGTACGAAGCCGAATCCACTCATTTGAGCGAGGAAGGCCTGGTTCTCCCTGCATATGACTACTGCCTGAAATGCTCCCATACCTTTAATATACTGGATGCAAGGGGAGCAATCAGTGTGACCGAGAGATCACAGTACATTGATCGGATCAGGCACCTTGCCAGACAGGTTGCGAGGAACTATCTGGCGCAAAGGGAAGAACTGGGGTACCCTTTGATGAAAAAGAGGAACTGAACGGGCATGATGAACGGTGAACAGCGTAGGAGCGGAAACAGGATAAAAACATGAAAGGCGAACTTTTACTGGAAATTGGAACAGAAGAAATACCGGCAGGGTATTTGGCAAACGGTTTGAACTCCTTCCTGAACTTGACGCTTGAAATGCTCAAAGAGAACAGGATTGAGATGCATACCCCACTTCATGCCTATGGCACTCCACGCCGGCTGATCCTCATGGGAAGGGGCCTGCCCCAAAAGCAGGAGGATATGATCCAGGAAATTACCGGGCCTCCGAAGGCGGTCGCATATGATCAGGATGGACATCCTACAAAGGCCGCGGAAGGTTTTGCAAAAAAACAAGGTGTCTCCATTGACGAGCTTTCCACCACCACAACCCCAAAGGGGGAATATCTTTATATCAAACGACAGATTGCGGGAAAGGCAACAGCTCAGATCCTCGCCGAGAATTTGCCGAAGGTAGTAGAACGGATTCCGTGGCCCAAGACCATGCGATGGGGAAATAGAGGGTTTTCGTTTGTTCGTCCAATACACTGGATCCTGGCCTTGTTTGATGGCGAGATAATCCCTTTTACCATAGCGGGTATCACGGCGGATACCTTGACCTTCGGACATCGCTTTCTGGCGCCGGATGCCGTCAGGGTTTCCGGCATCGATGATTATCTTCAGGCGATGAAAAAAGGCTTCGTCATCATTGATCAAAACGAACGCGAGAGACTCATTGAGGAAAAGATCGAGGCCGTTGCCCGGGAGGTTGGGGGAAAGCCGGGAGAAGACCCTGAGCTTTTGTCGACGGTAGCAAATCTGGTGGAGTATCCTTCAGCGGTTTGCGGTGGTTTTGACGAGGCATTTCTCCGTCTTCCTGCCCCGGTCCTGATAACACCCATGAAGGAGCACCAGAAATATTTTGCCGTCTACAACGACCAGGGAAGCTTGATGCCCAACTTCGTAGCGGTGAACAACACCCTGGCGAGAGATGAAAGGGTTGTGCGAACAGGGCACGAACGGGTTCTCAGGGCGAGGCTTTCAGATGCTGATTTCTTTTTTGAAGAGGACAGGAAACGTCCGCTCGGGGACCGCCTCGATGATCTGAAGGGGGTCATATTCCAGGCTCAACTGGGGACATCATACGAGAAAGTCACCCGTTTTGCCAAGTTGGCAGAATATCTTGGAAAAAAGGTCCTCCCCGATCAAGTTGATGATATCAGGACGGTTGCGGAGCTTTGTAAATGTGACCTTGTCACCCAGATGGTGACAGAATTTCCTTCACTCCAGGGCACAATGGGGAGAGAATACGCGAGATTGGAAGGATACCCGGAATGGATTTGCACGGCAATTCATGAACACTATCTCCCGGACAGGGCAGGCGGGAAGCTCCCGGATTCAAAGATTGGAGCGATTGTCGGTCTTGCGGACAGAATGGATACGATCTGCGGCTATTTTGTTCTTGGTATGGAACCTTCAGGGACGGCTGACCCTTATGCTCTCCGGCGGCACGCTATCGCTATCCTCAGGCTTCTTGAAGCCTTTGCCTGGGATCTATCCCTGGTTGGATTTATAATGGAGAGTCTCTCTCTTTTGAAGCGGAGCTTGACCTTTGAAATGGAGCCCATCGCCGACAAGGTGCTCCAGTTTTTCAGGGAACGATACAAGCAACTGATGCTCCGGAACGGGTACGAAAGCGAATACATTGACGCGGTGATATCAGCGGGATTCGATCACATCTCCCTTGTCAAACCGCGAATCGAGCAGGTCAGGAACTATGCCCGGGAGTCCGCGGGATTTGAAGCTCTCGCCTTTACATTCAAGCGAATCATCAATATGCTGAAACGAGAAAAGACGACCTATGAGGTAGACCCTGATCTCTTCCAGGAAGAGTGCGAAAGAGCGCTTTGGGAGCAATACCAGGAGGCGGATGAGTGCATGAAATCATCCGTTTCCAGCAACCGCTATGCCGAGGCAATGGACATCCTGGCCCGATTGAAGAGGCCGGTAGATGCATTTTTTGACGGGGTGGAAATTCTTACAAAGGACTCACCGGCTCTTCGACAAAACCGTATCGGGCTGCTCCAGGGGCTGGCAGGACTTTTCTTGAAGATCGCTGACTTTTCCAAGCTCTCCATCTGAGTCAGGGTTTCTTGATCAAGAAATAGAGTTCCCCTTCGTGTTTCAAATGACCGGCGGCAATTTCGGCATAGTGGCCGCTTCCCCAGAATATGTCAGCTCTCCCGGCACCACGTATAGCACCCCCCGTGTCCTGGTTCAGGACAAAGCGCGAAAACTTTTTCCATCCCACAATGGTATCGGTTTCATCGATCGTTGGCTTCTGGCAGGAGATGAAAGCCAGGGATCCCTTTGGAAACAATCTTGAATCAAGCGCAATGGACCGCCCGGGTGTCAAGGGGACACCGATATTTCCAAGGGGACCTTTCTCAAGGACCCTGAAAAAAACATATGATGGGTTGTAGTTCAGGATCTCCTGCACAAGGGATGGATGGGTCGCAAGAAAGCCCCGGATAGATTGCATGGACATTTGTTCTTTTTCAAGGAGGCCGTTGTCGAGGAGGTACCGCCCGATGCTCCGATAGGGTTGGCCATTTGAACTGCTGTAGCCTACGCAAATGCTCTTGCCCCCGGGGAGGATCAATCGACCGGAGCCTTGGATTTGCAGAAACGCAACATCCACGGGATCCTTGAGCCATGCGATTTCCAGGTTTCTTCCGCCGAGCACCTTCTGCGCTTCAATCTGGAGCCTGGTATAGTAAGGGACGATGGTATCGCCGGCAAGCCGGCCCACGATGCTCTCTCCTTTGTATTTTTTCCGAAAGCGGGACAGGTCTATCTTGATAAGGTCGTCTGGTTTCCGATAGAGGGGATACTTGAACGTCGCGTCGGGGATCAGCCTGGCCTCAAAAGTCGGCTCAAAATAACCGGTGAAAAGAACTTTGTTGTTGCCGGCGCGTCCAGTTGCCCTGTAGATCCAGAAAAGATTTCTGATGGCATTGTTCAGTTCACGCGCTTGTTTTCCCTGGGAAAGGAGATCGAGAAGCGCCCTCTGGCTTTCCATGACCTGTTTGCAGATGAACGTGGCAGAACCGTAGGAAAAAACCGTATCCTGCGGCAGGCGTTCCAGGTACAGGAGATTCCGGTCAACGGCTGCGGCAAGGGAATCAAGATCCATATCGTCCGCGAAGTGCGGATAGAAAAAACGAACCCTGCTGAGGGCCTCTTCAGGCCTGCTCGCCTCTTTGGTCAGTGTTGGATGGCATCCGGAAAGCAGAGAAAGGGAAAGCAGGGCAATGCCGATCGTAAGAACCCACATGAGAGGGGGTGCGGGGAAAGGGAACCCCCTTTTCCCTGTATTGCATGAAAACATCTCTGAAGACTAACTCCTTTGTATCGCTTTGCTATAGATTTGAAAGTAATATACCTGTTCTTGTTTTTCAAGCCAAGAGTTGTTGAAGGAAACAGGGAAAAAAGAGAGTTTTTTATAAAAGAGGCTGAAAACATGTGTTTATTTTGCCACAATACCTCGTATTGCTTTCTTTTTATGCAAAGGTAATGGGGCGTATTATGCATAAAGATATCGAGAAATCAGCTACATAGCTTTGGTCAAAAAGGGATGGAAATGTTTGGCATGCTCCTTGCTTATGAGTCAGGTGTTGAGAAAAATAATTGAGGAGCACACCGTGGACTACAAACAGCGAACATTGAAAAAAGCAGTGGAATGCACCGGCATCGGTCTCCACTCCGGAGAGAAGAGCACGATTGTTCTCAGGCCGGCCCCCCCTAATACAGGAATTCAGTTCTGTCGGGCTGATATACCTGGGCTTCCCACAGTGAAGGCGCAGTTTGATCAGGTTGCAGATACGATGCTGGCTACCACCATTGGAATGAATGGCTGCAAGATAGGGACGGTGGAGCATCTGATGGCCGCTTTTTACGGCCTTGGTATTGACAATGCCCTCGTGGAGGTGGATGGACCCGAAGTGCCGATCATGGATGGGAGTTCAGCCCCTTTTGTCTATTTAATAAAAAGCGCGGGAATCAATCAACAGAAGGAACCGAAGCGATTCTTGGTGATCAGAAAACGTTTTGAACTAAAAGACGGAAACAGGTCTGTGTGTATTAAGCCGTCAAAAGAACTCAAAATAAGCTATTTTATTGATTTTCCCCATCCTCTGCTGCGAAGGCAGGAATATGAGCTCCGGTTCTCCGGCAGGGATTTTGTACGGGAAATCAGCACTGCGAGAACATTCGGGTTTTTGAAAGACATCCAGATGTTGAAAGACAATGGCCTCGCACGCGGCGGGTCGCTTGACAACGCCATTGTGCTGGATGATTTTAAGATTTTGAACGAAGATGGGCTGCGGTTCAAAGATGAATTTGTCAGGCACAAGATCTTGGATTTTATCGGTGATCTCTCCATCATCGGGTATCCTGTGATCGGTCATTTCGTGGTGAAAAGATCAGGCCACTTTTTAAATCACCAGATGTTCAAAAGTCTCATGCAGGAAACAAAGTACTGGGAGGTCGTCACGTTCGAGAACCCCGAGGACTGCACCAAGAATCAGGTAAAAATACCGGCTTTCGGGAGTCTGGACGCAATGCCTGCCTGAACCCCATTCGCCGGCCAGTAGCTGAACGGCAGACTTCATGAGAAGAAGTCTGCCGTTTTCTTTTTTTCCCGTCATCTTTCATTTCCTTCCTGTTTCGGCTCCCCATTCCTTGGGGGAGTTACCGCTTGCAATTCAGTAGAGCGTTCACTATCATACGTGCACATGCTTGCAAAAAAATCGCAGGAACATGTGACGAAATCATCACAATCCCGAAGGAAGAAACTCACCGCCTGCCATTTCTCCGTCACTCAATCCCAAGGTCAAGTCCTGAGCAGCGGCTGTGAGGAGGATGCAACAGAAAGATGACGATAATGCAGCGCCAGAAGAGAAAATTCGCATGGATCGCGCTCATCCTCTTTACCCTGTTGCCGGCATTGGAGATTCCTTTGTGGGCACAGGACGCCCATTTGGAAGATATCGTAGTGACCAATACAAGAGATGACTTGCTCGTTTACTTCAGCGTGAGAGATTGTTTCACTCCCCAAATGATAAAGGCTATTCAGAATGGAATTCCCACCACCTTTAATTTCTTTGTCCAGCTCTTTGAAGAAAAGGACTATGCCCTGGACAGGAAAATTGCCGATTTGAGAGTCAGTCATACTATTCGATATGACAACCTTAAGAAAACATACGTGGTCACCCTTGATGAAAAAAAGGGAAAAGCAATGTCGGTCAAGGATTTCGAAAAGGCCAAGAAATTGATGACAGAGATTGTGGGCTTGGACGTCACGAAGCTTTCAAGACTTGAAAAGAAAAAACGATACAGGGTGCGGATGATGGCCCAGCTCGACCGAATAGAATTACCGTTTCGCTTGCACTATGTCCTGTTTTTTCTCTCATTGTGGAATTTCGAGACCGACTGGTATACCGTTGAATTCGGTTATTGATTTTATTATTCATCGAAAAACCTGTTCCTCAGGGCCAGGTCAGAGGGCAAACGCTCTGCCGCAGCATAAATCATGATTGTAGTGAGCTACCGTTTGGAGTGAACGAACATCGAACGTTGCATTGGAAATGATGCAGTCACAGAGATGGGGTGTGGAGGCAGGTTGTAGCATAGGGCGATGAAGAATTACCAGGAAGCAGAGAAACGGGATCAGGAAAGGAGACGCCGGGAAAGATATCTCATCGTTCTCCTGGCTGGAGTGGTCTCCCTGTTGACCTATGCGGGGACCCGGGTTTTCGACCTTGGGCTCGAACTCCCTTTTTCCAGCAATATCTTGATCTTCGCTCTCATTAACGTGAATGTTATCTTGCTCCTCTTGCTCCTGTTCCTCTCGGTGAGAAACCTGGTCAAACTGTTTTTCGAAAGAAAAAAAGGCATCATGGGTGCAAAGCTCAGGACAAAACTCGTCCTGGCCTTTATTACCCTGTCGCTGCTTCCTACCGTTATTCTCTTTTTTGTATCGGTGCAGTTCATATCAACCTCCATCGAGTACTGGTTTCATCTTCAGATCGAACAGTCTCTGAAGAATTCTCTTGAAGTTGGTCGTGATTACTACAAGAGGATGACGGATGACATCTTCGCGCTTGGGAACAACATAAGCCGGGTCATAACCTATGAAGGGTACATGCTGGTTTCAAAGCAGGGGGAACTGGAAAAATTCGTTCAGGAAAAGAGAAAAGAGTATCATCTGGCGTCCTTAAAAGTTTTTTCAGGAAAGCTCAAGCTTCGTTGCGGTTCTGAAAACAGATCGGTCGATCTGAGTACGTTCCGGGGGCCCGGTGTGGACCTCCTCCGGAAGACGGTTGAGAAAGGGAATGAGGCGCCCTACATTGAATCCTCAACCCACGGAGATCTGGTCACCGGGATTGTTCCCATATTTTCCAGGACGGAATCAAAGGCTGTTGTGGGGCTTGTCTTTGCATCGAAGTTCGTTCCAGGCGTATTTGTGAACCGTCTCAAGGCTATATCCAGAGGGCTCCAAGAGTATCGACAACTCAAGATGCTCAAACGGCCAATCAAGATCAGTCACATGATCACCCTTTCGATCGTTACCCTTCTGATTATTTTCTCATCAATATGGTTTGGTTTTTATCTCTCGCAGGAGATAACCGTTCCCATAAAAGAACTGGCTGAAGGGACGAACCGCATTGCATCAGGAGATTATGACTTCTCCATTGACATCGTTTCCAAGGATGAAATGGGAATCCTGGTCCAATCTTTTAACAAAATGACCCTGGATCTCAAAACGGGAAAAGAGCGGCTGGAACGGGCGCACCGGGAGCTCGTGAAGAGCAACGTTGAACTGGAACAGAGAAGGCTTTACATGGAGATCGTGCTCGCGAATATCGGGGCCGGCGTCGTTTCAGCGGATCCGGAGGGAAGGATTCTCACCATTAATAAATCAGCCGAACAAATGCTCAATATTCGAGCCCGTGATATCATTGGGAAACATTACCAGGAGGTGCTGACAGGCGAGTATATTCGAATCATTGAACAATTCGTTACGGAAAAGAAACTTTTCCGGAAAGGATTCCTGAGAAAGGAAATCCGGTTGCGGGCCGGGGGGACAAGCCTGCCTCTTCTCGTGTCTTTGAATGTACTGCGGGATGATCGGAGGAATTATCTGGGTCTCGTTGCTGTTTTTGAAGATTTAAGCGAGATTCAAAGGGCACAGAGGATGGCGGCGTGGCGGGAGGTGGCCAGGCGCATCGCGCATGAGGTGAAAAATCCGCTGACGCCCATCCAGTTATCTGCCCAGCGCCTCAACAAGCGGTATGGGGCCCGGCTGGAGAAAGACGACGGCAAGATTTTCCGGGAATGTACAGAGATGATTATCAAGCAGGTGGAAGAAATAAAGGCCCTTGTAAATGAATTTTCCACCTTCGCGAGGATGCCCACGTCTAAGCTTCTGCCAGGAGATATTCGGGAAATTATTCGCGAGGTCGTCAGCCTCTACAGTGAGGCACACAAGGGGGTACGTATTCAATTTCAAGACGCGAAAGGAATCCCGGTGCTCCATTTGGACAGGGAACAGATGAAGCGTGTCCTGATTAATCTTCTCGATAATGCCATTGCCGCCATCGAAAAAGCGGGGGAGATTGTGATCAAGCTGTCTTTTGATCAGGAGCTCCAAATGGTGAAGATAGAGTTTGCTGATAACGGCAAGGGAATCCCCGCTGCGCACAAGCCCCGTCTCTTTGAACCGTATTTTTCAACAAAAAAACAGGGAACCGGGCTGGGTCTGGCCATCGTGAGTAGCATCATTTCCGAGCATAATGGTTTTATTCGCGTGGAAGACAATATCCCGCAAGGGACAAAATTTATCATTGAGCTTCCCGTGGGGAGAACAGCGAAGGCCTGAGATGAGGATGCGTATACCTGGGGTGACCATTCTTCTGTTTTTCTACCATATCGTTTTTTCGTGCGTTGTACTGGTGTTGATTCCTTTGTTCCCTTTCATGCGGGGCAAGAGGATCAAGGAGAAGCTGGGCCTCGGCTTGAAGGGCGGTGCTCCTTTTCGGGCACCCGTCTGGGTGCACGCGCTCTCTGTTGGCGAGGTTTTGTCAGCAATTCCATTGCTAGATGTCCTCAAGGAAAAATACCCCGAAAATGACCTCATTTTTTCAGCAACGACCCGCCAGGGTATTGCTCTTGCAAGAGAAAAAGTGGGGGACAAGGTAAAGGCCCTGATCCCCATGCCGATGGATTTCTGGTGGTCCGTTCGTCGAGCGCTTCACGCTATCAATCCTGCTGTTTTTGTCCTGATTGAGACAGATATCTGGCCGGGTTTCCTGTCAGCCGCGCGGAAAAAGAAGGTAAAGTGCCTCCTGGTAAACGGGCGGATATCCCCCAAGACGTATTCATTTTATAAAAAATGCTCATTCCTGGTTCGGAAGATGTTTGGGGTTTTTGACAGGTGCTTGATGCAAACAGACCTGGATCGGGACCGTCTTTTAGCAATTGGTGTTGATAGAGAAAAGGTACAAGCAGTCGGGAACATCAAGTTTGACTGCCCATGGGCTCCGATGGAGGATACAGAGCGGGCGCGGTGGATGGCGGAAATGGGGATACGAAAAGGGAACAGCGTGATTGTGGGGGGGAGCACACATCCGGGCGAAGAGGTGATCATCCTGCGTGTCTATAAGCGGGTTCTTGAAAAATTTCCCGAGTTGCGCCTGCTTCTTGCTCCTCGAAAGATTGAGCGTGCCGATGATATTCTGAAGCTTGCACAAGACAAAGGGTTTGTTGCCATGCTCAAGACGAAAATGGCAAACAATCCCGGGGAGTACGACGTGCTGATTGTGGATACCCTGGGGGAGCTGGGCCGAATCTATGGCCTCGCGCGAATCAGCTTCGTGGGAGGAAGCCTGGTCCCTTTTGGTGGACATAATTTGCTGGAACCGGCGAGCTTCGGATGCCCTGTTCTTTTCGGAGCGCACACGGAGAATTTTGTGCGCATGTCTGAGGAACTCATTCGCGCGGGAGGAGGATGGAGAGTGCAGGATGAAGAGCAATTGGAGGAAGCGGTTCTAAGCCTGTTACAGGACCGAGACCTTTGCAGGGACATGGGAGAACGTGCGCGGGAATTTGTTCTCGGGAACAAAGGGGCCCTGACGCGCGTGGTGGCTGAAATTGATCAATTTCTGATACAGAAGAGAGAGGAATCCCGTTGGGGGTGAAAGGATACGACTGGTCCGGTTTACAGCACGATAGCCGAAAAGACCCTTTCAGGTTGTTCCTGGCCTTTCTTTCCCTGCTTTATGGAATGGGGGTGCGGATCCGGCTTCTTGCGTATCGTTTGGGCATTTTCAGGCCTCGCCGGCTTCCCGCATTCGTTCTGAGCATCGGGAACCTGACCGCGGGCGGAACGGGAAAGACCCCGGCCGTGGAAATGATCGCCAGGTGGGCGTTGCAACAGGGGCATCGGCCGGCAGTCCTGTCAAGGGGATATGGGGGGCATTTCAAGGGGAAAGTCCTGGTTGTATCTGATGGCAAAGAGGTGAAATCTGATCCTATTACCAGCGGTGATGAACCGTATTTCCTGGCACAGCGTCTTTCTCAGATTCCGGTCATCATTTCAAAAACAAGGTATGCAGGAGGACTCCTTGCCTGCGAAGAATTGGGCTCAGATTTCCTTATCCTCGATGATGGCTTTCAGCACATGGAACTCAAACGGGATCTGGATATTGTCTTGTTGGATGGCGCAAGCCCTTTCGGGAACAACTATCTGCTTCCAAGGGGCCCTTTGCGGGAACCGGTCGGAAGCCTCAAAAGGGCGGACGCGTTGATCTTGACCAGGTGCGGTGTGGGAGAGAAAGGCGAGAGGGCCCGAAACCATCTTTCACGGGCGTTTCCCCGGATGCCCGTGTTTTCGAGCAGTCACATTCCATCACATGCAGTCTTTCCTGAAAAGGAGAAGGGCAAAAGAGTGCCGGTCAGGGACCTGAAGGGCAAGCGTGTTCTCGCGTTCGCGGGCATTGCGCACCCGGAATATTTTCGTTCGACCCTCGAGGACCTCGAAATGGAAATAGTGGCCTTTGAATCCTTCAAGGATCATCACCGCTACACTCCCCAGGAAATACGTACGCTCCTGGAGAGAAAAGAGCGTCTCCATGCACACTATCTTCTGATGACCGGAAAAGATTGGGTGAAGGTAGAGAAAACAGCGGTCGTGTCCCAGGAAATGGGGTATGTGGACATCCAGTTTAAAGTGCTGGATAGGGAAGATACGTTTTTCAGTCTGGTGCATGATGCGTTTGAAAAGAACGGCGCCCTCTCACCAGTCACTTGAAAAAAGGCTTTCCCCCCTTTGAAAGAGGAGTATGATGTCTCCCGATTTTCGGGAGGAGATTACAGGAAGGAGAGAAAATGAGCAGGCCTGCTGTTTTTATTGATCGTGACGGGACCATTAATGAGCAAATGGGCTATATCAATCACCCGAGCCGGTTCACCTTGCTCCCGCGCGCGGCAGAAGCGATCAAGGCCCTCAACCAAAGCGGCTTCGCAAGCATTGTTGTTTCCAACCAGTCCGGGGTGGCCCGGGGGTACTTTCCCCTGGATCTGGTCCATGAAGTGCATGGCCTCATGGGAAAACTTTTGTCAAAGGAAGGGGCCCGGCTTGACGGGGTGTTCTTTTGTCCTCACCATCCACAGGGTATCGTCCCTGAATACGCGATTTCCTGCGATTGCAGGAAACCAGGTACGGGGCTTTTGGAGCAGGCAAGAAACGAGCTTGACCTGGATATGGGCGAGTCATATGTGATCGGAGATCGCTGCCAGGACCTGGAAATGGCTCGGAGAGCAGGTCTTGAAGGTGTGCTTGTCCTCACGGGATATGGCAGGGGAGAAAGAGAGTACATCCTTCCCCGGGAGACGGTCAGGCCCGCGTATATTGCTGAGGACCTCCTGGATGCTGTCAGATGGATCATCGATTCCAAAAAACAGTAGACAGGATAACAGGATAGGCAGGATCAAAAAAAAGAGAAGAATGCAGAGCAGACAAAACATCTGGTCAATCCTGTAAATCCTGCTAAATGATTTGAAGTAAGTGCGATGTCAGAAAGTGTAGCCGAACATTTCTATGTCCCGCTTGAAGTGTCTCGCGATGAGTTCCGCGGTCTCGTCGGTGTAATATTTCTGGTACGTGGTACGATCGCTGGCCTGCCTCTTGTGCGGCAGCTTGGGAGTTCTTATGCCGATCCTTGTGCATGCCTCCTGGAAGTCTTCCTCGAGGCGTTCATACCTCCCGATAAAATCCACGATAACGTTTCCGTTCAGGTCTATGAGGTAGTCGGATTGCAACTCGATTGAAGTGTCAATGATGTACTGGTACGACCTGCGGGAAGGATCAAGCTTCCAGCGAAGAAAATCCTCAAAATTTTCGATATCTTTAAGGAGATGGGGCCTTTCCCGCTGAATGTGGTGATAGGAGCTTACCTGCAGGTCCCAGGGGTTCCTGACAAACGCGAATTTGAAAAGTTCGTTGAACAGTTCCCTCGGGAGCATTTCGTATGCCGCGATGGCCTTGGCATGGCGGGGAAGCTTGCATGCAAGACGATGGTGCGTGAGGGCACTGATGCGGCTGCACAGGAACAGGGGGATTCGGTAGGGATCTTTCCATTTATACGGGCTCAGGGCCGCTCGAATGCTTGTGCCGCCTGTTTTGGCAATATGGACAAAAAGAAATTTATAGCGAAGAGATAGAAGCATATGGAGGTCTCAAAAATCGTTCCCAAGCAACACCTTGAGATACTTTTTGCTGCTTTCTTCCACAGTATATGCCCGCACGGCGCTTTTTAAAAGTGATTTTTCAAGAGGGGCATCCAGGGTAGTAAGAATAGCATTGGCCAGGGCCGCGGGATTTCCCATTGGCACGAGCGGGCCGAAACGGCCGTAGTCCAGGATCTCTTCAGGTCCGCTTGGACAATCCGTGGAAACAACCGGGATGCCGAGGGCAAGAGCTTCGGTCAGGACATTAGGGGAGCCTTCCCACCGTGAAGAAAGAACGAACAGGGCGGCTTTGCTCATATAAGCATACGGGTTTTCCATAAATCCGGGCATGGCAAGATCGTCCTGTATCCCGAGTTGCTTTGCCAAGGATTCAAGAGCCGCTCGGTCACGTCCTTCTCCAAGAATAATGATGCGGCAAGGGCGGTTTTTTCTGACCAATGCGAACGCCCGCAAAAGGGTGGGGAAATCTTTCTGCCGGGTCAGCCTGCCCACCGCCAGGAGTACCGGCACTGCGTCTTCCCGAAACCATGGATGATCCAGTGGCTCTTCGGACATTGAAAGGAGTTTGGGAGTAATCACCGGGTTTGGAATAACCCTCAAAAGAGCGGGGGACAGCCCGGCATTCCTTTCCAGGTCCTTCGCTACCCCTCTTGAGACCGCTATTACCGTGTCTGCTGACGGATACAGCATTCTCATACGAAGGTACCAAACGCGTTTTTTGAGGGGATGTGTTCCAGCCATGGCCGCGGAGACGGTAGTTCCCATGCGCAAGACAAGACGAGTGGGAGTTCCGGACAGGCGACGGGCCAGGACAGCGGTGGTGTTTGCCCGGTCCTTGGCCGCCAGGAGCGCGTCGGGTTGCTCTGATCTCAAATAGCGGATAAGGGCGGGGAGACAGCCCAGGGTATGGGATGACCCGAATTTTATTATCCGTACGGACGGTGGCAGTTCCTCGAGATGCACGCTCTCTGTCCTGACCGGGATCATATCGATGCTTGCCCCGAGACCTCCAAGACCTTTTGCAAGGTTCACCACCATCCTTTCAACGCCTCCCGTTCCGGAGAAGGAGACAAAAATAGCTATCCGAGGGGTGATATCACGTTTCATTATACAATGGGCCCTTCATCATTGTTGCAAAGCAGTCCCATTGCGTCCATGTAGGCCAAGGTGCTCTGTTTCACATGGTATGGTGAGGCGGCGTGTCTCAGCACCGAGGCAGGTGGTGGATTGGCAAGGGTCTTCAAAATAGCTGCTGCAAGCGCGGAGGAATCTCTTGGCGGAACCAGATATCCGTAGCGGCCATTTTGCAGTATTTCTCGTGGACCGCTCGGGCAATCTGTAGAAACAACCGGCGTACCTAATGCCAAAGCTTCTATGAGCGCCCCGGGCAAGCCTTCCCATATTGAGGATAGAACAAAAATATCAGCTTTCGCAAAAAAAGGATAAGGGTTGGGGGCATAACCGGGGAGCGAAACGTGTTCCCTTATTCCCAAATCTCTTGCTGTTCTCTCGATGCGGGATCTCTGTCTGCCTTCTCCAAGAATCAAAAGCTTCGCATTCACTCTCTTTTTTTTCACTTTCGCAAACGCATGAATCAAATTGGGGAAGTCTTTTGCTCTGGAAAATCTCCCCACTCCAAGGATAGTACATTTTTGTTCGCGACTCGAGAACCACTGATGTTCAATCGTCTCGTTCGCCTGGGCTATCATCTGATCTGTAACAACCGGGTTAGGAATTATGGAAATTACCTGTTGGGATACGTTGGTTATTTTTGATACGTCTTCGGCTACGCCCTTGGAGACAGCAATAAGCAGATCCGCTTTTTTATAAAGCTTTTGAATCTGAAGAAGCTTGATCCATCTTTTTGGAAAGACATAGGTCTTTATCCTCTCAGAGTGTGTGGTTGCGACACGGAAGGCAAGGCGAGAATGGCAGGCAGCTTTTTGTTTGGCTGCATATGCAATTTTGTTGGCCCCGTCTTTTGATGACAGGATCCAAGAGGGCCTTTGCTCGGAAAGGTATTTTGCAAGAATATTGGTCAGGTCTTTGCGTTGCACCCCTTTGAGGCTTTTGATAACCCCTTGAGACAGCAAGGAATTGAGATAATGGGATTCCGGGTTATCTGTCAGGAAATGGACTGCAATTCCTTGTGAACAAAGGCCTGCAGCTAAATTGGCGAGCATGCGCTCTACGCCACCCTCGTCGAAAGAGGGTGCAAATATGCACAGGAGTTTGCGTTGGCTTTTCACGGTAACCCGCTTTGTGTAATGTTATTCAATTCGTCCTGCCGCCTTGGAGACACTGCTTTCTCTTTTTTCGAGCTTCAGGAATTCACTCTTTTCAGGGAAGCTTTCGTTTTCTTTCAGTTCATCTGAGCGAAGGCAAAACGAGTAGGCCATGGAGCCGAATAGAATGCAATAACAGCGGAAGTACGTAGGCATCCTGAAGTTTCCCGCACACCATACAACAACAATAGCCAAAGTTCCTAAAAAGAAGAGAAGCAGATCAGGGGGAATGCGTCGAGTTACATAGGCCTTGTTCAATGATCTCAAGAAAAGCCATGCCCCCGCGATAAAAAAGAACATTCCCACAATACCGAAACGGTTGAGAATTTCGAGATAGGTGCTGTGCATATGAGCGAGTGATTTTTGCGGCCTTTCAGGCAGCTTCGCCACTTCCACCCCCGTGCCCCAGCCGAACAGAGGCCGCTCAAGCCATTTGTTGATCCCGTACCGGTATGTCCAGAGTCGAACGCCGATACCGCCGGTAAAGGGGATGTTATCAAAATCCAGGGAGCCTATAGCCTCGACGACCTTTTTCTGAGAGGCGAGCCTTTTTCGAATGGTGCCGGCGTTCCTATCCAGCAG
>JAFDGR010000007.1:39818-40834 GCA_019309145.1 Deltaproteobacteria bacterium
TTATCAATTTTTTTCTCCGCAGACTCAAATACTTCCGGAATGCTATCCAGAGCACCGGGGGAATAACAATGGTACCTGCGATCCATGAGGTTATGGATTGGGTGATAATGAGGGCCTTCAAGAACACGAGGGTGAAAAAGAGCCACAGAGCCAACCGGGAAAAAAATAAAAAACGCCTCTGGGATGAGCCCCAAATCCTGGGCCCCAGGAGGATCACTCCCAAGAGTGCCGTGCAGCTGAAGAGTCCCGTGAGAGGGATTTGCATTCCGAGCCCGCTTCTGGCTCCACGGAGAATCCTTTCGAGTTGAACACCATCCGTTTGATAAACCATGTGGGTCAGGAGACCCCCGAAAGCAAGATATAATGCAGGATAGACACGGTTGCTTTTCCCATGAAACCACCATGCCACAGGGATCGAAAAAATCAGGTAGAACCAATCCCAGAATGCGTCCAGGTGGCGGTCGGTAAGCGATGGAAACTCCCAGGCGGCCCAGAGCGTCCTGATGGCAAGAAGAAAAAAGAAGCAGAGAGAGAATTGAAAGATGCGATCGTTTTTCAGAACAGGCCACCAGAAATGAAAGCGCAGCATGAAGGCCAGTACCATGGCTCCTATCGCAATATTGGCCCCAGACCTGCTCAAGAAAACGGAAGCAGAAAAAAGGTACAATCCTCCAATGCTGACCACGTTCATCGCAGTATCTAACTTACCTTCAACCACGTGCATATTTCACCAGGAAGTTGCAGCACAAAAAGGCACCTCTCCGTTTGGCCCCGTGCTTGAAAAACGCGTGCTAATTTATCCAATCCAGGGGGTTTTCCATTGGGGTCGGTTCGTTTCCATTTCCTTGGATGAAGATATGATGCCAGATGGCGAATTGCATCAGGCACAAGATCGCCCTGGTTCCATGTCCTCCCCGACGCTGAAAATGAAAAAGGTTTTTCAAGGTTGCAGGGTGAAACCATGTTTTTACCGCGTCGTTTCGAAGAAGTTTTGCCTCGAGATCATGCAGAAACCT
>JAFDGR010000119.1 GCA_019309145.1 Deltaproteobacteria bacterium
TATTCCGACCTTAGGGCAGCCTTGTTCCAGAAATACTCGCCAAGAGATAAGAGGGCAAGGCTGAAAGCAAAATGGCCTGAAGATCTCCGGGATCGTACGAGCGCCAAAGAACTTGGCGTTCAGGAGAATGATCTCTGGATTGCTGCTCAGGCTGTCCAATATAATCTCGTGCTGATTACAGACGATCGTATGAACCGAATTCAGGAAATGTCAACTATTCTTGACTATTCACTTCAACTCGCTTCATGGAGATGATCACGACACAGATGGCGAAAAATGAAGAGTTTCTATGAGAAATCCACAAGTCGAACCGTCCGCGGAAAAAGCAAGCCATTAAAAAATCAACCTTCCATAAGGAAACCGAGCACGTGGTAAGACTTTCTAAAGGGGAAAAGGAGCAGGTGATTGCCCTGATTCAGGAGGGTAAACCGCTGCCACTAAAATATCGGTCGGCGCTCTTTGCCAGAGATGACACTGAGTATGTGGAAGCGACCAAGGATTATCGCCTGATCTATAAGGGCAAAATGCCAAAGGAGGCGGTACTGCGGACCACGCCCGCAGCGCCCCTCCAGCAGATCCGTTCTTTCAACACGGACAATCCCTTCGAGGACAACTGGCGTAACATGCTCATCTTCGGGGACAACCTGCTGGCGTTGAAAGCCCTGTACAATGACCAGCAGGGGGAGGACAAGTTTCGGACGAAAAACCGGATCAAGCTGATCTATATCGATCCGCCCTTTGCCACGCGCCAGGATTTCATGAAGGACCGGGAGAAGGCATACCGCGATAAGGTCATCGGCGCGCAGTTTATTGAGTTCCTCAGGCGGCGGTTGATTCTCATGCGGGAAATTCTGGCAGGTGATGGATCCCTGTACTTGCACATTGGCACCATGAAAGGCCATTATCTAAAGGCAGTTCTCGATGAAGTATTTGGCGAAACATACTTCCAAAATGAAATTATTTGGAAACGAACTCCATTTGCAGGAAGCAGCAAAGCCAGAGCGCAAAAGTTCCCTGTTAACCATGATGTTCTGTTTTTTTATACGAAGGGAGACACCTACTTCTTTGAGCACCAGTATGAAGATTATTCATCGGCTTACAAAGCTCGGTTCAAATACAAGGATGACAGAGGCTTTTACAGGAAGACATCTCTAAAGACATATTCGCAGGATACTGAGGCAAAATTGCGCGCGGAAGATAGGTTTATTGAGCCGCAGCAACCTGGGGCGTATCCGTCGTATAAGCAATACCTACACGAATCTAAAGGTAAACAGATCGAAGACATATGGACAGATCTGAACATCGATAATCCAATGGCGGAAAGCAGAGCAGAATTTGATTATCCGCGAATGAAGCCTGAAGCGCTCCTTGCCCGTGTCGTGAAGGCCTCTTCTCAAGATGGGGACATTGTACTGGACGCCTTTGCAGGATCTGGAGCTGCGCTTAGCGTTTCCGAAAAGCTCAACCGTCGCTGGATTGGCATGGACTGCGGAAAGCTGGCGCTCTACACGACCCAGAAACGTATGCTGCACTTGACCTCTCAAATTGGATCGTCGAAATCCGACGAGTCCCGGGAGCACGAACGGGTCGCCGATTTCGAGCGACATTCCAAGGCTGCCTCCCGCGGCCTGTTGATGGTCTATGAAAAGGCGAGGAAGGGGGACCTGAACATCACGGACGGTCTGTTGCGGGACCTGGCGGATTTTCTGGAGAGGCATCTGGCCGGAAAAAGGCGGCAGGAGTTTTCTTTGATCTGTCCGGAGGATAAATTCCGGGTGAGGGAACTGACCGTCAAAGAGGCCGAACTCAAGGTGGGCGAAAAGGCAGTCGAGGTGGGCAAAGTGCGCTTTCTGATCTCGTTTATCAAGCCCAGGGAAAGACCCGAAAAACCCAAGCCCTTAAAGGCCAAAGAATTTGCCCTCTATCACGCCGGCATCTATGACAAGGACCTGATCCTGAACCTGCCGTGGGACCAGTATCGGCCCTTTGTGCTCCAGCTTTTCGCGGTGCGTTTGGAGCAGCATTCGATTCACGGTCTGACAGCGGACGGCTATATCGGTCTGCATTCAGCGTACCTCTGGGATTACCCGAACCATCCTGAACTTGTGCTGGACCGGGGTTATATCGAAAGCCTGCACACGGTAATGAAAGGACGCGGGGGCGACCGGTTTTACGTTATCGCGCCGGGGGCGGTGATGGCCTTCATGGAGGATGAAATAACGCTCGACAAGACCACCTACGCGATCCTGAAGGTACCGCTGTCTGTGTTGATGGCGCTGATCGAGCGGGGTGAAGTGGGGAGTCTGAAACAGCCGACCGGTGAAGCGGGCGTAAACGAGGTGATCGATGCGGTGGGGTATGACTTCGTTTCTCAGCCAGTGGTGAAGGCCCTATACACGCGCGAACCACCCAAAAACGTGGACCTTTTTACACAAGACAAATTGGACTATGTGATCCGCATTTCCGATTTCCGCTCAAATACGCTGGCAAGCGGTCCTTCGGATTTTACGCCTTTTGAGACATTTTCCATGACGCTGGTGGATACGGATTATGACGGCGAGACGTTCAACCTTTGCCGCGTGTTTTGGGCCGACGACACAGTGAATGCCGATTGGACCGAGGCGGTGCTTCGGCTCAAGGAGGATGAAGTGCCCGGTGGGGACCTGATGATTATTTTCATGGACAAGTACGGCAACGAGTTGAAGGTGCGGAAAACGGCAGGAGACTTCAAAGAAGAAGTGGGCGCACACAAAGGAAACCGGAAAGCAGGAAAGCGGAAGAGATGAGTATCGAGTACAAAAACGATGACTTTGTCCTGAAGTTTGTGGACGATGGCGAAAAGGTCCGAAATGTTGTGGACAAGTATGAGGCATACCTTCATGCATTCACTACGGCGGACTTCGGGCATGTGCGCGACGCAATTCGTCAGGCCGTGGCCTTTTTTGTGTCGGACCTATACCCGACAACGCGGGACCTGGCCGATTCCACATATGGGATGAGCCGGCCTTTGCAGCGGCGCTATAAGACAAAGGGCGAATACCTGGACAACTTCCTAATTCCGGACCTTAAGTCGGTGACGGTGGACCTTGCCACAGGGACCGGCAAGAGCTGGGTAATCTTCGGGGTGGCCCAGATCATGCTTGCAGAGGGTCTGGTGGACAAGGTGTTGGTACTCTGTCCTTCGCTCACCATCGAGGAGGAGTTGCGCTCAAAATTCGAGCGCTTCAGTGGCGACGGCACGCTAACGCGTATTCTCGAAGAGCTGGGAGCACATTGTCCGAGCCCGGGCATCAAGAACGCGAATGTGCCTATCCTTGACGGGGATATCTGTGTCGAGAACATTCATGCTGCCTATAAGCGCACCGGATCGTCGATCAATGACAGTTTCAAGGGTAAAGGCGGTCGAACGCTGGTGATCAGTGACGAGGCCCACCACATTTACAGCGAAGCGGATGCGGCAACCAAGAAGTGGTTTGATTTTCTCGTGAACTCGGATTACGGGTTCCATTATCTGCTCGGCCTGTCCGGAACACCCTATATCAAGGATGCGTATTTTCATGACATCATCTTCCGTTACGGGCTGCGCCAGGCCATGGAGGACGGGGTTGTCAAAAAGATCAACTACAAGATCGAAGAATCGACAACGGAAAAAGGATTTTACGAGACTTACGCCAAGCATGTGGAGCTGCGGGAGAAGCTCGAGGATGTGCTCAAGCCGATCACCATTATCGTCACCGACAAGATTGTGACCTGTGTCCAGGTCTGGGATGAGTTGGTAGATTTTTTAGCCGAAAAGGAGGGGGTTAGCCGTGAGGAGGCGGCCCGAAAGGCTATCTGGGTGACCTCTGGTGTGCCGACCAACAGGATCGATAAGGCTGAGGTTCTGCGTCTCGTTTCGGAGCCGGAAAAGGTGCGCAAAACGAATCTCGCGGCCTTGAAGACGGTGGATGACCCGAACAACGAAGTGGAATGGATCGTTTCGGTCAGCATGTTGACGGAAGGCTGGGACGTGAAGAACGTATTTCAGATCGTGCCCCACGAGCGAAGGGCGTTTAACTCGAAGCTCTTGATCGCGCAGGTACTGGGGCGCGGCCTCCGAGTGCCCAAGGAGCTGAATCAGCCGATATACGTGACCATCAACAATCACGAGAGCTGGACAAATGAAATCCGCGATCTTTATCGTGGCGTTCTGGAAATCGAGAATCGCATAGGGTGGGGATTTACTGCAGCCAAACATGGCTACGAATTTCCCCTGTATAACCTGACGTACGCGCCGCAACTGGATACAGTGGAAACCAAGGAGAAATCGGCCGACGAACCTGAGACGGTGATCCTGGCGCCGCAGGATGAACGCCGGGAGGAGTACAGCGAGTACTCGGAAACTGGGACATTCCGATTTACCGTGGAAATGCGGGACCGGATCGAACTGGATCAGGCGGTTCGCGAAATCAAGCTCTTTTTGAAAGACCATGACGAGAAACTGGCGGCCAGATGGACAACAGAGCGGATCTGCAACTGGATCACCGGGAATCTGAAGCGTTGCGGATACGCGCAGGACTGGCTCAGTCGAGCAAACCTGGGCAGGATGAAGCAGGCCTTCGGGCCGCTGTTCCGCCGGGCCGGCGTGCCTGTGCCACGGATGAAACTGCGGGCGGACGGCTTCGAACCGGTCAGCATGAAGGACATGCCGCGGCAGTCGTTCAGCGAAAGCCAACTACGGGACCGAAAAGGATACGCCATTTTTGACGCCGACTCCGGCAAGGGGCTGTCAGCCGACGAAAAAGAGCTGTTCGAAGAGTTTGTTCGCGACCGAAACGAATACGGCCAGGTCAAAGAACGTTATGTGCGCTATGGTGGTCAGGAAGAGGAAATTCTTTTTCTCAAGGACAACCTGATCGAGGTGGACAAACTGCCCGGCCCGCAGAACATGCTCTTCCTAGTCTCCACTCCTGAGATGACGTTTGCAAAGGACCTTCTAAACGTACATCCTGATCTGGTAGATTCGGCTATCAAATCACCCGACCGCGGATTCTACCAGGTTCCTTACTCTTTTAAGCCGACCGACAAGGGCAGTTCCCATGTGAAGCGCGAAAATTTCAATCCTGATTTCCTGATCAAGCTAAAGGGCGAGGAACGAATCTTTGTGGTCGAGATCAAAGACGACAACGACAGTTCGCGCAGGAATCGGGCGAAATACCGAGATGGGAAAGAGCATTTTGAGCAACTGAACACGATGCTGGCCCACAATGGCATCGAATGGACCTATCACTTCTTTTTTCTTTCCCCAGAAGACTATTCTCCTTTCTTTCAAGCCCTCCGCGATCATAATTGGGCCTGGACGTCCCAGCTCATGCAGCAGCTTGAAGGCTTGCTGACGGTAAACGCTGCCGGTCTCGGGTAGACCAGACCCTAAAGGGCCCCAGTATCCTTGAAAAAAGGTGGACGCGAGTTTGCTTATTATATTCCAAAAGGATCTGTGACGGTCAGGGCCAGACACCAGGACGAAACCGAGCTTATGTCTTTGGCAGCCACTGTACCCTTCGACGACCGGTTGAATCAGCGGGCAGTTGTAGAAGATCTCTCCCGCGAACTGATGTTGGATTTTCTGCAGGAAGTGGGAAGCGATCTATTCTCACAGGTCCCTAAGGTCCCACTTATCGAGCTTGGACGTCAGATGCACGTTATCGGCGGTCCGGATGAAGCGCCTTTTCCCTTGAATGTCGGCCTCCTTTTTTTCAACCCGGAACCGTACCGTTTTTTCCCTCTCACCCAGATCGACGTGGTGTGGTTCCCGGATGATGCGGGAGGAGACAAATTTACCGAAAAGACATTTCACGGCCCGCTCCCTCGAATGACTCGTGAAGCGCTGGACTATATTCGGCGCAACTATTTGAATGAAACGGTCATCAAACATCCCGATAGAGCTGAAGGCCACGCGAGTCGTAAACTTCCCTTATGAAGCCATTGAAGAGGCCGTGGTCAATGCTGTCTATCATCGCAGTTACGAGGAACGCGAGCCGGTGGAGGTGCGCATCACCCGAGATGACATGGTGGTGCTCAGCTATCCCGGCCCCGACCGTTCCGTTCGCCTCGAACAACTCCGGATTGGCCGGGCCATGCCCCGTCGATACCGGAACCGCCGTATCGGCGAATTTTTAAAGGAATTGGATCTAACTGAAGGCCGGGCCACCGGTATCCCGAAAATCCTCCGCGCCATGAAAGAGAACGGCTCTCCTTCGCCTGAGTTTGAGTTCGACGAGGATCACTCCTATTTTCTGGTACGTTTGCCGGCGCATCCCGAGGCAAGGCACACTACCGAGGAGTCCGCGCCCGGTCTGGAGGTTAAGTCAGGGGTAGTGTCAGGGGTAGTGTCAGGGGTAGTGTCAGGGGTAGTGTCGGAAATGGCAATTTTAATCCTAAACGATCTGCGAGAGAACGAATTAGGGAAAAAAGAGATGGCGAAGAGGCTTGGAAAACCGAAGCCGACCAGGTATTTGAATGACCTGGTGCGTAAAATGGTCGCCAATGGGTTCATTGAATTCACCATCCCCGATAAACCCACCAGCAGGCTGCAAAAGTACAGGCTGACCCATAAAGGCCGGGCCTGGCTGGATACCATACAGGAGGGGGTTACATGATGGGCAGGTTTATGCGAATTCATGAGGCTAACAGGAGAGCCGTTTATGGTATCGGCATTTCGGTCTTAGGAGTCTCATGACCAGGGAATACCTAAACATAGATGATCCCCCATGTTGAAATCAAACCCATCGCCCACCATCATCGTCCGCAAAAACTGGCGGTATCCGAAGTTGTTGATCGAACGTCTGGATAGAGATGCCCCTGTCCAGCTTTGGGCCATCGGCAGCCTGGATCTGCTCAATGTCCCCAAGACCACGCTTTTCTGTTCTAAAACCTGCCCCGGCGATGCCATCCTCGCGGCCATGGATCAGGCCCAGAAATGGCGTGACCAGGGCCGTTGCATCATCAGCGGGTTTCACTCCCCCATTGAAAAAGAATGCCTGCAAATACTTCTTCGCGGGGTTCAGTCCATCATCATCTGTCCTGCCCGAAGCCTTGAAGGGATGAGAATCCCAAAGGAATGGCGAGAGGGTATCCGAGGTGACCGAATCTTGCTTTTATCCCCCTTTGATCCTTCGCAGCGCCGCCTTACCGCCACTCTCTCAAAACAGAGGAATAAACTGGTCGCCGCCCTGGCCGACGACGTTTACTTCGCCCATATCAGTCCCGGAGGAAAGACAGCGCGACTTGCAGAACAGATTTCCGGATGGGGAATTCCCAAAACTGAGATAGAAACACACTCAAGCAAATAGGTTTCTGTGGGAAGAGGGGGGGTACCTGTTTGCTGCCACTTATGCCAATTTTTGTTTGATATGCGGTTGCATGGATTGTGACCTGTTGGACATCAGCAATCCCGTCAGCTCGACACCAGTTCAGGCGCGAGATCTATGACAGGTGCCCAGAGTACTACATTTCGCATACCGAGGATGTCATTGATGAAAAAACCATGGATACTGGTGAGGCCGGCTGAGTTTGCCAAATGGTATCTCAAAATTCCACCCTACAGTGTTACCTTGACAATACATCAAAGAATTTACGCCATCAAAACATGGTGATATGCCTTACTATCCACCATCGGCTGAGAGCCCATAACTATATTAACTTGACTACAACCTACAAAATCAAATCCGCCTTAACCAATCTGGAACCTGTTATCACAAACCACAGTTTTATCAATCACTCTGTAATTCTATTCCGTTATCTTGGCGGTAGTCTTCATCACTACTCTACATAAACCTGATTCATAGGCCCGATTACTCCCGGGACGAACTGTGAACTTCTAAAAGCATATTTTTCGCTGAAAATCCAAAGCCTTCAGTGGGCGTAGGGTGAGGCTGTATGGCCTCTGCCACATCTCTCTTCACCTCCTTTCTCCTTTTAGCCTGCCCTGAAATACACCTCACTTCAGGACGAAACAGGCTGGGTTTGGAGGGATACTGCTCTTCCCTCCTCCATTTCCGGCCTGCCCTGCTTCGGGCTGCGCCAATTCCTGACGCGGCCGGATGAATCGTCTTTGTTCCATTGCCCCTTGATCCCTGGAAGCATCTTGATGACACCCTGGTACACCTTTTTTCTGAACCGATTGTCCAACATCACCCGGATTTCATCAATCTTCGCCGCCGCTGCCTTTTCTCCTTCCCGGATAAGCTCCTTGTATTTGAGGAAGTCGGTCCATGCATTTTGCTCCACCTCAGGCTCAATGAGTATGTCGACGCACTCCCTGCCTTGCCTGTTCAGATAGAACTCCATGATATCCATGGACCGGTTAATGGCATCGATACCGTCTTCAATGGGTGGGGCATTGCAGAGGCAGGTCCCCACATCGACACCAATGACAATTTCGGCCCCCCTATTTTTAGCAGGACCGGCGGGTAATGGGTTAATCACCGCCCCGTCAACGAGGATCATATTACCCCACCTGACCGGAGGCATAAATCCGGGCACCGCGCAACTCGCCATGATGGCCTGGATTAAGGGTCCTCGATCCAGTATGACTTCCCTCCCCGAAACAAGGTCAACGGCCGTAGCGGCGTAAGGCACCCTGGTATCTCCAATATCAATATCCGGAAGAAAAACCTTTAGAAGACGTTGCATCTCATCCTCCGAAACGAGGGCCTTTCTCAAGATGGCCAGACTCAGAAACAGATGCTTCTCCGCGATCCGGACGATCCTGTGCATGAAGTCTGTTTTTTCCGGGTTGAAAGGATGCAATTTATCGAGCCGTTTGAACCCGGAATTTTGAGCGGATTCATTAGCGAAAAATTCCAGTACCCGCTTTTCAAGAGCAACGGCATCCGGCTCGACCGCGTAAGCGGCCCCTACCAGGGCCCCCATACTTGTTCCCAGAATAGAACCGATGGGGATGCCTTCCCGCTCCAGGACCTTCAGCACCCCGATATGGGCGAGACCGCGTGCCCCCCCGCCCCCGAGGGCTAAGGCGGTTCTAGATTTCTTCATTGTTCCCCCTTTTCGTGTCTGTGCCATCTGCCTAATCTTTTCTCTCTATCACTCCTGAGCTAATGAGTTGTTATTCCGGAATGCTTTAAGGCCCTTTACCAATTTATAGAGCAAATAGGGTGCCAGAACGGCCCATTTGGAGAGAACATAATTTCGCTTGCAAAATCAATAGGATAGATTAGAAAGGAAAAATCGGGAAGAATAGAGACCAAGGGCAGGGGTTTCAAAACATGAAACGGTTTCATATTTCGTTTCATCCCTTCCATACGAAAGATGCACTGATCCGGTCTCTTCAATTACCTACCTTAAACACCGAGGTGAAACGAATAAAGGGGGATGTTTTTGACATTTTATCTTGACAACATCACTTTTTATCATATTATTGTATCATAAACAATAAGGAGCCATTTATGCGAACCACCTTGAATGTAGACGAAAAGATCCTTGAGGAAGTTATTACTCTGACGGGCGCCAAGAACAGGTCTCAGGCCATCAATGTGGTCCTTCAGGATTTTGTGAAAAAGAAACGCCTCCAGAAGCTCCTTGATCTCAGGGGAACCCTGCATCTTGATAATAACTGGAAGGATCTCAGGGAGATGGAATTGGATGAAGGCTGATGTCTTGGTCGACACCTCCATTTGGATCGAGTATTTCAATCATCGCCAGTCAGAAAACGGGGAAACCGTGGAAGACCTTTTGAGGAAAGGACGGGTGGTCTTAACAGGCATTGTGGTGACAGAATTGCTCCAGGGCGCAAAGCTGAAAAACGAGTTTGACGCTATTCTCGACAGCATCTTGGCTCTCCCGTTTCTCGATGCCACTCTCAACACCTGGATTGAAGCCGGCAGGATCTTTTATTCCCTTCGCAAGAAAGGAGTGACTATTCCCACCACAGATGTGGTTCTTGCCAGTCTGGCTAAGGAGAACCAATGTCTTCTTTTCTCCCTTGATTCTCACTTTGAACGAATCCCGGGGTTAAAACTCTACCCTGAACCTGTCCTGAAAAGGCCAAGGTGATCAGCATAATGCAGCGTTGACTATCTGCTTAATCCATACTTTTTCATCTTCCGCCAGAGAGTGGTGCGGCTCATCCCCAAAGCTTTGGCCGCTTCAGGCCGGTTCCGGGGATATTGATCCAGGATGGCCTGTATCTTTTCGGCTTCTTCGGTTTCATTTGCCGACAATAAGGGGCCTCGATCTTCCTCCGCTTCAATCAGGTCCCTTGGCAGATGCCCCATGCCGATCAGGTCTCCCTTGCAGGTGATGAAGGCATATTCGATGATGTTTTCAAGCTGACGGATGTTGCCCGGAAATGGGTATCCGAGGAGAAAGGAGAGGACCTCCGGCGCAACCCCCTGGACGGATCGATCTTTGAGGAGGTTGAACTTGCGGATAAAGTGCTCGATGAGGATCGGGATGTCATCCTTCCTTTCCCTCAAGGCAGGTAAATCGATCTTCACCACATTAAGGCGGTAATAGAGATCCTCCCGGAATTCCCCATCCTCGACCAGTTTCTTCAATTGAAGGTTGGTTGCGGTGATCACCCGAAAATCCGCCTTTAAGGTCCTGGTCCCGCCAAGGGGCGTAAATTCACCGTCTTCGAGAACCCTCAAAAGGTCGGCCTGGAATGCCGTCGAGGTACTGGAGATCTCATCTAAGAACAGTGTCCCCTTGTCTGCAAGGAGAAACCGGCCCGGCTTGTCTCTCATGGCGCCTGTAAAGGCCCCTTTTGAGTAACCGAACAATTCGGATTCCAGCAGGGTCTCGGGCAGGGCCGCACAGTTGACCGCAATGAATGGGCCGGTTTTGCGGGGACTCAGGTGATGGATGGCCCGCGCTATAAGCTCCTTGCCCGATCCTGTGGGGCCTTGGACGATCACAGGGCTTTCGCTTTCGGCAATATCGGGCAGGAAGGAAAGGATCTCCTTCATCTTGGGATGCCTTCCCACAATGTCATCATGGGTATAGCTGCGGCCCAACTCTCTTTTTAACTTTTCCAGTTCAGTCAGGTCCCGAAAGGTCTCCACACCCCCGATGATATCGCCGTTCTCACTGGTGAGAGTAGCCGTACTGATACTGATCGGTTTCTGATCCCCTGCCTTGCTGATGATCAGGGCGGGGAGGTTCACCTGGGGCTTGCCGCTGGCAAGGGTTGCGTCCAGGGCGCATCTCTTTTCACAGATGTTGGCGCGAAAGATGTCAAAACAGTATTGCCCTATGGCTTCCCCGCCCGTGAAACCCGTGATGGTCTCTGCCGCTCGATTGAAGGATGTGATCCTCTTGTTGAGATCAATGGTGAACACACCGTCGCTGATACTGTCTAAAATGGAGCAACAGGGAGACCGGAGGGCGGATGTAATGCT
>JAFDGR010000394.1 GCA_019309145.1 Deltaproteobacteria bacterium
TCACAGAAGAGCCTCATGAGAAAAGAGATCAGGTCATGGGGGGTTACTTTTTCCGGGAAAAGGTAAGAACCTTTCAGGATCTCATAGACCGTGTCCCTGATATCATCCGCATCCAGATCTTTCTCCAGGGGCAGTTTCAGGGAGAAGAACAACCGGAAATTCCTGACGGGGATCCCCTGAAAGTTTGGGATGCCTCTTTTTGCGCCCTTCGACATAAAATCATGGACACTTGTGGTGGCCTCTTTCACCACACCGAGATCCCTCTCCCGCAAGCGTTGGTATCCATCCATCACGGGTTTGATGTAAGGGTCGGCATAGAGGATGAACTGGAGAATCGTCTTTGGCGGCAGGGCCGCCGTGAAAAGCCCGCGAAGACCATCATGGATGGCCGGGCTCGCGTACACCAGGGGTGTGCATTCCCACAGGAACCCGGCCGTATGATCCGAGTTGAGATAGACTTCGGTCTCATCATCATAGGCGACGTAGGGCAGGTAATCAGAAAACCTGTTCCTGAAGGTCATCCGGTGCAGTTCCTCGTGGGTGAGGCCGCCGTTTTTGCCGAACAAGATGTTTGTAAAAAATGCCATTTTTCTCTCCCATGCCTGTCAGTTTGGATTTTCTTTCCTGGCCTTCCTGGCCTTCATGACCAGGATACCAATGACAAGGCCACAGCCGACAATCGTCAAAATGATGCCTGCGCTCATATCAATCCACCTCCTTTCCCGTTGAGATGATCCATTTCGGATCTGTGGCGAAGAAATACACGTACCGGTAACTGAAGAGCTCATTGTCGGATCCAGTGTAGGAAAGGATCAGCACCCTCACCACGTCAGGAGGAACCACGATCGGTGTGGACGGCTGCCGGATAAGGGAAGCGAGTTTTTTATAAAGGACATCCTGATATTGGTACGTTGTATCCGTTGAAGCGGAAACGCCGGGTATCGTTTCAGGCGGGTCTTCTTTCTTCTTCCCTTCTTTTTCCCCGCACGTCTCGCAGGGCGGTTTAATTTTGTTACCCTCCTTAACGAGCGGGTTGTCTATGCTTTCCCTGTAGGCGGCCTGGACGCTCACGCACTTACCCTTGTCGGTTTCCGGGCACTGAAACGTCGAGGAATACGGACTGACCAGGGCGCTGCACCCTGAAAGGGTCACAACCAATAGACCCATGAAAATAATTTTGCTACGCATGATGCTGCCTCTCCGTGTTTCTTTTGAATTTTACCTCGAAAAGTCCGGGATTAATGTAGTCCTGGTATGATGGACACTTGCGCCTGTACCGGCATCTTTCGCAGACCACCACGAAAACCCGCGGCCGGCTTTTTTTCCGCAGGCAAAGAACGGTTGCTCTGTTCATTATCGCCGTGGCCATCCTCCTCCTGGTGGAATTTTTGGCGAGCTATCGCAACAACCTGGACCCGGGCTGGTTTTTCACCTCCAGATTGACCCCTTCGCTGATAACTACGGTAACGGTCTTGGTCGCCCCCACCTGGATGATGGGAAGCGTTTGCTGGGCCAGTTGCAGGTAGAACTTTTCAAGGTCCTTCCCGGCCTCTGATATTCCCCCTCCAATACCGCCCCTCACCATGTTTTTCGTGTCGGTATTGCTCCAGATCTGCTGCTGGGTTCCCAGGGCTGTGGTTTGTAAGTTCATGGTGGAGGACCTGATGGCATCCCCCATGCCTCCTAAAAACCCTGCCAAAGCACTCCTGGCGAGCAGGGCCCCCATTTTGGCCGAGACAATGCCCCTGAGTCCCGCCTTTCCGTCCTCATCGACTACATATCCCTTGACCTTCTGGTCGATGACCGATTGTCCCTTTTTGGATACGCAGGAAAGGGTCAACAACCTGACATCAACCCGCTCGCTCGCCAGATTCCCCTTGCCCTCGGCCAGGACAAAACAGCCCTTGAGATTGGCCTTCACCTTGTTGGGAAGGATGGCCAGATCCTTGATGCGAAGCAGGACCGGGACCGGATTACTCTTTCCCGCGGTTGTCGTCGGGGCATCCAGGCCCGAGAGCAAAGTCGCCTCCATAAAAGAAGGGGATAAATAGATCTGGTATCCTTTTT
>JAFDGR010000395.1 GCA_019309145.1 Deltaproteobacteria bacterium
GATTGCAGCCCCTCCAATCGACCTTCCGTTTCACATACTCTTGCACAATTCTCAAGACCTGAGGAAAAAGTCGATGCCTGGATTGGAGTCGAAGCTTGGGATTGCTTTTTGGGTGAGGGGATGACCTATCGTCGCCCACTAATGCCCTCACCACCTGCCGCGCGATCTCAAAGATAATTGTCTGGGGATGGATACTGTGATAATATTCTTCCCGGTCCTGTTCAGCAAATTCCCCGGGGCCAAGGGCGCTTGGCAGGCCTACCTGGTAACCCACTGTCGGCTTTACGAAAACAGCCGTGGGCTCTGTATTGGGCTCCAGAATAAGCGGTTCCATTTTCCCGATATCCGCCTTGATCAGATTCTTCCGCAGGGCAAAAGCAAAACCCTCTACTACTGGAAACCGAATCTCAAAACGAGATCGTTCCTCCAGGAAACGAACGTGGTTCTTCGGCTTATCCTCCGGGGCTTTTTTCTTTGTTGGCCTTCCCTTGAAGGGAATTATGGAAAAGGGAATTCCGTAAACATCCACATATTCTTCCGTTAGCAACCCTGTTTCAGGATCGGGGGTATAGTCCATTCGTCTCAGTCCCCGTCCAACCACCTGCTCGCAAAGTAATTGGCTGGTGAAAGCCCTAACCCCCAGGGCATGCGTGACATTGTTCGCATCCCAGCCTTCGTTGAGCATTGCTACTGAAACAACACACCGGATATGCTCTCCTGGCTCTCCTGGTTTTCCAACCGTTGAGACAATCCTCCTCAACTCCTCTGCCGCTGCTTGTTTGTTCACTTTAGGGTTTTCACTTTCTGCGGCAGCTAACAGCTTTGTATCTATCCTGAGTGTATAACGCCGTTCAGGGCTGTTTGAAAAATATTCCGGAAAGATCCGTCCTGCTCCGTAAACCGTTTTTGTCTTTTTCTTCCTCCTTAAGTCCTGGGACGATTGCCCTTGATTCTCATCCTCAATATCCCCGTTATCCACTACCTCAACGGTCTCCTCCCCTGAGATATTCCGGTAAAAGACCTCGGCAATGTCCGTATTATCACAGACAATAATAAGTACCGGTGGCACCTTATCCTTTTCATCTGAGGCCTCCTGGATATAATGAAAACGTTCCACCCACTGGCTTGCCAGCGTGTTCAGGGCTGGCTCGGCCTCCCTGTAGACCACTTCGGGTTTCGGCCTTCCCTGCCTTCCCGGCAAGCGCTCACCTGGTTCAAGGGATTCTGTAATGTGTTGCCAGAGTTTGAAATACCTGGGTTCAGGTCTTCCGGTAGTATCACTCACCGGGAGTCTCGGAATTTTGACGATACCGCTCTCAATAGCGTCCACCAGGCCAAAATCGCTTACAAGCCACGGGAAAGGCGCTCCCTCAACATATCCACTGCCTGCGATGTAGAAAGGGGTTGCCGATAGATCCACGCAGAAACGAATCCCGCATCCCAGATTGATTTTATCAAGCCCTGAAACCCATACCGTGGCAATTTCCCGGTCGGATTTAACTGCCTTTGCTTCATCTCCCGTCAATTTCTCTGCGAGGGGGGCAGGCCGATAGGCATGATGTCCCTCGTCGTTCAATACCATCAATGGTGCACGTTCATGCAACTCTCCCAGAACTCGCCTTGCAAATGAGTCAGGGTCTTCCGCCCCTTTATCAACTACCTGGTAACTTTTGCCATTCTCCACATGCTCCGATTCAGGGGCGAACTGATGCCAGTTGGTCACAAGCACCTTCCCGCTTTGCATCAATGGTCGCATGGTCGTAGGCACCAGGTCAAACTCGGCATAGTAGTTGTCCTTGTTATCCGGACGAAGAACCTGAAGCCGTTCCTTGATGGTGAGATTCGGGCAAACTACCAATACCGCAGGTGGAAACCGCCCATCGCTGGGGATCTTCCCCCTGTTGCAAAAGGCCCATGCAATCAGCATTGCCATGACAACTGTCTTGCCGGCTCCCGTGGCCATCTTGCAGCCGAAACGTGTCAGGGGCAGAAGACCTGCATCGCCTGGTATATCCACCAACTTTTCCAGGTCTTCGTTCGTAAATGCTGGCGTAAATCGGAGAT
>JAFDGR010000120.1 GCA_019309145.1 Deltaproteobacteria bacterium
AAAGAGTTTCCAGGTAGTAATAGAAGGGCGGCACGCAAAAGACAATGGGCTTCTCAAGGGGATAAGTGACAACTATGTCCCCGTGATTTTCCCTTCCTCCCGATCTTTCCAAAACAAGTTGCTTTTCGTCAGGATAGAAAGGCTTGAAAAAGGGCACGCGATTGGGCGGGTGGTCTCAAGCCCGGGCCGAATCAGGGTTGACAAAGCTTCATCATTTCTATAATAGATTATTCCAAAATAGAATAGTCCTTTGGAGAAGAGACTTTGGCCTTGTGCTGAGGGAGTAGAATCGCGCACAAATCAGGAGGAAAAATGGGAAATAAGTACAAATCATCGGCAACGATTATCTCGCTGGAGGAGGCAGTGGGCAAAGTACTGGCCCACGATATCACCGAGATCAGGCCCGGGCAGTTCAAGGGACCGGCTTTCAAGAAAGGATACATCATTCGTGAAGATGATCTGGAGCATCTGAGGCGCCTCGGGAAAGAGCATTTATACGTCTTGCATATGGGACCTGATGAACTCCACGAAGACGAGGCGGCAATCAGGTTGGCAACGGCGCTGGCAGGGCCGGGTGTGGTTTTCAATGAGCAGGCCTCTGAAGGAAAAATTAACCTCAAAGCGGCCTATCGGGGGCTTCTGAAAGTGCAGGTAGATGCTCTCACGGAGTTCAATATGGTGCCGAATATTTCATGTTCCAGCAGGCATAATAATATTGTGGTGGAAGAAGGCGAAATTATTGCGGGCACCAGGGCCATTCCCTTGATCATTGACCGGAGGGACGTGGAAGAGGCAGAGCGCGTTGCTGAAAAAACAGGGGGCATATTTTCCGTAAAGGAGTTTTTGAGGCCTGAAACCGGCCTTGTTATTACGGGCAATGAAGTGTATTCGGGCAGAATTGATGATAAGTTCGCGCCGATTCTCAGAAAAAAGTTGAAATTTTTCGGGTGTTCCGTGAAAGAGACGTTGTTTCTGCCAGATGATCAGGATCAGATCACCAAGGGTATTAAAGGGCTCCTTGATGGCGGTATCGGCCTTATTCTTGTGGCCGGCGGCATGAGCGTTGATCCTGATGATGTGAGCAGACTGGGGATCGCTGGCGCAGGCGCGGAAGATCTTGTGTATGGGTCTCCTGTGCTGCCGGGGGCCATGTTCCTCTATGGACACTTTGGGAATGTGCCAATCATGGGACTTCCAGCATGCGTTCTTTTTTACCGTGCGACGGTCTTTGATTTGATGCTCCCTCGGGTTCTTGCAGGGGAGAGGATTACCAGAAAAGACCTAGCTGAGACGGCTCATGGCGGGCTTTGCCTGAATTGTGACACCTGTCATTACCCCGTTTGTCCGTTCGGGAAATAGGGTGGACAAAAAGCAATGTAAAGAGTCTAATATCGTTTAGGTTTTCTTATGAAGACAAGACCCGCTACAGAATATGCCCTGCTCGGCGCGCTCAGAAGTGGATCGAAGCATGGGTACGAAATACTCCAGTTTTTTGAAGCTCGCCTCGGTTCCACCTGGTATGTGAGCACAAGCCAACTGTACGCGTTGCTGAAAAGGCTTGAGGGCCGGGGATGGCTCAGATCTTCTGTTGAAGTACAGGAGACACGGCCTTCGAGGAGAGTCTTTTCCCTGACGTCGAAAGGAAAGAAGGCTTTTGATCAATGGCTCTTTTCTCCCACGGAACATGTGCGTGATTTGCGGGTGGAATTTCTGGCAAAGCTCTTTTTTATGAAAGACCTCCGACTGAGGGGTGGCCGAGAGCTTGTTCAGTCTCAGGCAAGCGTCCTCGAGTCAATGAAAGATGCACAGCTGGAAAGGAGAAAATGGGCCAAAGAAGAATTCCAGAAACTCGTGCTGGATGCCAGGATCGCCAATATTGCATCGTGGATAGAGTGGTTGGAAACAAAGGCGGAGGCCTTCGTATCAGGGGAATAAACAAACTCTTTTCCCTTGACCTGGATACAGCTTCATGGATAGATTATCCTCTGATAAAAAGGCCGCTCAACTGCAAAAGCCGGTCAAAGATCTGTTGCGGAGGAACCCAATGTATAGCGCAAGTGATTTGAGAAAAGGCCTCAAGATTGAAATTGATGGGGAACCGTATGTTATCGTTGATTTTCAATTCTCCAAACCTGGAAAGGGACAGGCCCTGTACCGGTGTAAACTGAAAAACATGATCAGTGGCGTCATGTTCGATCAGACATACCGTTCTGTTGATACTTTTAAACCCGCAAATCTTGAAGAACGAAAGATGCAATTCCTCTATGCCCAGGACAATGAATTCTGTTTCATGGATATGGAAAACTATGAGCAGACCTTTCTCTCAGAGGAACAGGTGGGTGATGCCAGTCACTATCTTATTGATAACCTGGAGGTGGAGATCCTCTTTTTCGGTGACAGGGCGATCGGCATTACCCTTCCCAACTTCGTTGATCTGACCGTCACCCAGGCGGACCCTTGGGCAAAAGGTGACTCGGTTGCGGGCGATACCAAGCCCGTTACCCTGGAGACCGGGTACAACCTCCGTGTCCCACCCTTTGTGAATGAAGGTGAAAAGATAACCGTTGACACCCGGACAGGGGAATATGTCACCAGGGTCAAAGAATAAACCGGTTCGGAGTGAAAGAGAGCGGTTATCCCGCCGAGGTCCGGCGCTCCGATTACGAGCCCTGATGGTGCAGGCCATCAGGGATTTTTTTGCGCGCGCGGGCTATTTGGAAGTGGAAACCCCTATCTTGATCCCGGCGCCCGCACCGGAGCTTCATATAGACGCTGTCCCGGCAAAAGGAGGCTTTTTGCAGACGTCCCCCGAGTTGTGCATGAAGCGGCTTCTGGCAACTGGATACGGGAGGATTTTTCAGATGTGCAGGTGCTTCCGGCAGGGTGAGCGGGGAGCGCTCCATCTTCCGGAATTTACGATCCTTGAATGGTACCGGGCGCATGCAGGATACAAGGACCTTATGTTCGAATGTGAGGCAATGATTCAGTCCGTGGCACGCGATTTAGGCCTTTCGCAAATGATCCAATACCAGGGAAGCACCATTGATCTTTCCAGTCCGTGGGAGAGAATGACGGTCCATGAGGCCTTTGAGCAGTATGCCCCTTCACCGCGCCAGGAATCCATGGAAAAAGACCGCTTCGATACATGCATGGTCGAGGATATTGAGCCCCATCTGGGCAGGCCGAAACCGACCTTTCTGTGCGATTATCCTGCGTCAATGGCCGCCCTGGCACGGTTGAAGCCGGGCAATGCCCGGCTGGCTGAACGTTTCGAGCTCTACATGGGAGGAGTTGAATTGGCAAATGCCTTTTCGGAGCTGACGGATACGGCGGAACAGCGGGCTCGATTTCAGCGGGAAAAGAAAAGGAGAGAAGAACAGGGAAAAGAAGCCTACCCCCTCCCCGAAAAGTTCCTGGACGCCCTCACGCTGATGCCCGACGCCGCAGGTATTGCTTTGGGGATCGACCGTCTGGCCATGATTTTTTCAGACAGTGCAACCATCGATGAAGTGGTAACCTTCACTCCTGAAGAGCTGTAACTGCGCATTGGACCTCACTTGCCTTTCCCGCTATCCCGCATTTCTTACGGTTCTCCGCCGCCACCGTAGATTGCCCGTGAGAAATGCGGGCTATATCTTTTCCAGGTGGTACACGAGGTTTTCGAGCTTCACCGTGAAATCAACGTTTTCCACAATACAACACTGTGGTGTCCGCAAGTGGGTGGGAGCAAAGTTCAGGATCGCCTTCACTCCCGAATCCATGAGGAGGTTGGCTATCTGTTGTGCTTCAAAGGGGCGGGTTGCGATAATGCCTATTTCGATGCCGAGGGTCTGCACCGTCTCCTCAATGTCGTCAATTGATTTGACCGTGAGTCCACAAGGGAGTTGTTGACCGATCATCTCCGGATTGGAGTCAAAGGCCGCGACAAACCGGTAATTTCTTTTCTTGAAGTTTTCATTGTCCACAAGGGCCTTCCCAAGATTGCCCATTCCCACAATACAGATGGTCCATGTCCTGTCGGAGCAGAGGATTTTTTGGATTGCCTGCAAAAGATCCTGGACATTGTACCCGACCCCTCTGACGCCGAATTCTCCAAAAAAAGCAAGATCTTTTCCCACTTGGGCCGGATTAACGTCACACATTTGGGCAAGCTTCTCCGAGGATATGACTTCAACCTCTGCCCTCGAGAGCTCTTCGAGGGGTCTCGCGTAGATGGCAAGACGTTCAATGGTAGGTTCCGGAATTTTAGTCGTCTTGGTCATAGTCACATGGGCTGAAACAGGGGTTTTTGCTGAAAAGCCATATGGCCTTTGGTGGACGATTTCCCAATATTGATAAAAGCCAAGCCTTTGCGAAAGAGGGGTTGTGAATTTTTGCACATAAAGGTTGAAAAAAGGAGGACCCATTCGGGTCCTCCAGGGGTTCTTGTTTCCTAGAAAAGTTTGTCCACAATGCTTGCGAAATCAGGAATCTTGAAGACCATGATGAAGCAGATCACCAGGGCATAGATACAGAGGGACTCGATCAGAGCCAGACCAATAATCATGGTGGTCATGATCTTTCCGCCTGCTTCCGGGTTCCGGGCGGTGCCCTGAAGAGCGCCGTTAATGGCATTCCCCATGCCGATGCCTGTTCCCATGGCTGCGACACCGATTCCAAATCCGCAGGCAATGGCGATGCCGAAAAAGATCCATACCCCTGCAGCTTGTGCCTGGGGTGAACCCTGGGCCGCCAATGCCATTGAAGCCATGCCCAGTACAAGTATCGCGGTCAAGCTTCCAATCAAACGTGTTTTCCTCATTTGAACCTCCTTTGCTGTTTTTATTGACCTTCTTCCAAAATCAAATCTATTTCTAATGGGCCTCTTCCATGGCCCCGACGAAATACATAGTAGCGAGCAACATAAAGACCAGGGCCTGGATAAGGCTTACCAGGAGCCCCAGAAACAAGAGCGGCAACGGCGCAAGATAGAGACCGGCCAGGGTAACGACGATACCAAACACCATTTCTTCGCCGAAGATATTTCCGAAAAGCCGGATACTCAGGGAGAGAACCCGTGCCAGATGGCCTATGAGTTCTATGGGAAACATAAGCGGAGCGAGCCACCAGACAGGCCCGAAGAAATGCTTAATATACTTGAATCCATGAAATTTGATGCCGATAAAATGCGTGTAAAGGAATGTCAGGATGGCCATGGACAGGGTGGTGTTATAATTGGCTGTTGGAGAAATAAACCCGGGTATTTTCCCGATGAGATTGCACAAGAGAATAAAGAGAAAGATGGTCGCAATAAACGGGAAAAAGAACCTGCCTTCAGGACCGGTAATTTCCACCATGAAATTCTCAAGCCCTTCAACGATGACCTCGAAAACATTCTGGCCTTTCCGGGGCACCAGTTGGACTCCTTTGACAAAAAGGATAGATGCGACAACCATGATAAGCATGACCAGCCAGGAATGGGTGACATGGCTGTATGCATGCCCGAAATGCCCAAGGCCGATGGCCTCAAAAAGCTTATTCAAGAACAGAAAGCTGTGTTCCTCCATAAACTATGCTACCTCCCCTGATGATTTCGAAAAAACCATATGTACCCCGAGTGTGACGATGCTGAAGACCACGACAGACAGGCCCACGGCCAGTCCCACCGGATTAACCCATCTCTGCCGGATCAGCAGGTAAATAAGGAGACCCAGGGCCGCGAGCCGCAGATAGTATTTTCCAACGACTGCTCCCTTATTGGCCCCGAAAACACCATCCGCACCAAATGCCTTTGTGATGGTATGTTGCAGTATATTGAAATTGGCAATGATCAGGAACCCGCCCAAAATGACTCCCGCGGTGAATGTGTTTCCCATGAAAACATAACTTACCGAGGACAGGATCAGGAGTATTGTCCAGTTCAGGGTTTTTAAGATCCGGAATGTTTTTGTCCAGTCCATGGCAACCGGTTAGAATCTTTTTGCCTTCTTATAAAGGGTGAATAAGTTTTTGAAAGCCGCGGCGATCCCGAAACCCAATCCCACGAGAGCGAACCACGGTTTTGTTCCCAGCCAACGGTCCAGGTAGTAGCCGCCGATGGCCCCAATGGCAATAGATATGGCCATGGCCATGCCCACGGTGCTCAAATACCCGAGGTCCTTGATGGTCTTTTTGAGATCTTTATCCATTGAGGTAAAAGAGCGACAAGAAAAAACACGTTGTGTCTACCACAGCTGTTCGTTTAAAGTCAATAGAAATTTCACAGGAGTGAACGAAAAGCCTTTCCAGCAAAATCAAGGGTTTTCCCTATCATCTCTTCCGTGTGCGCAAGGGAGAGAAAGGTGGCCTCAAACGGTGACGGGGCCAGGTATACCCCTTGTTCCAGCATGCGGCTGTAGTACTTCTTGAACAGGTCCCTGTCACTCTTCTTGGCACCGGCAAAGTCGCTGACAGGGGCATCGGAAAAGAAGAGCGACCCCATTGAACCAACGCGGTTGACGACGACGGGTATGCCGGCTTTTTCGGCTAACGATTCCAGCCCGCTGAAAAGCATCTGGGAACGTTGCTCCAAGGTGCTGTATACATCGCTTTTGTGCAGGAGGTGGAGTGTGGCGAGGCCCGCCGTCATTGCCAGCGGGTTTCCGGACAGGGTCCCCGCCTGATAGACATCGCCCTCCGGGGCCAGCCGCTCCATGAACTCACGTTTTCCCCCGAACGCTCCTACCGGGAGGCCGCCCCCAATGATTTTTCCCAGACAGGTAAGATCAGGAGCGATATCATAGAATTCCTGGGCGCCTCCCCCCGAGAGCCGAAAACCGGTGATCACTTCGTCAAAGATGAGTAGGCTTTGGTAGCTTGTCGTGAGTTCCCTGAGACCTTGAAGGAAATTGATATCCGGGACCACGACACCCATGTTCCCCGGCACAGGTTCTATGATTAAGGCGGCAATGTCGTCCCCGAAGCGCTGAAAGGCTTCTTCCACGGCCGGCAGATCATTGAAAGGCAGTGAGATGGTCTGCCTGGCAAGGTCACCGGGGACTCCGGGGCTTCCGGGAATCCCGAAGGTTGCGACTCCCGAGCCCGCTTCCACCAGAAGACTGTCGCCGTGGCCATGGTAGCAACCGTCAAATTTGATGATCTTGTTTCTCCCCGTGACTCCCCGAGCCAGACGAATCGCACTCATGGTGGCTTCAGTGCCGGAATTTACCATCCGCACGTGGTCTATGGAGGGCACCATAGAAACAATGAGCTCCGCCATCTCCACTTCCAATTCCGTGGGTGCCCCGTAACTGGTACCACGCTGAATGGCTTCAGTGAGGGCGTTGATAACGTCCGGGTGTGCGTGTCCCAGGATCATGGGTCCCCAGGAAGAGACATAATCTATATAGGTATTCCCGTCCGCGTCCCAGAGGGCACAACCCTGGGCCCGGGCTATGAAGGGAGGGTCAATACCCACGGCCTTTCCCGCCCTTACCGGGCTGTTGACGCCTCCGGGGATATATTTTTTCGCTTTTTCAAAAAGCTCCTGTGACTTCGCTTTCATAATGCTTCCCTTCTTTCCTCTGTTACCTTCGGCCTTCTTCCTTCCACCTTGCGCCTTACGCCCTGAGCCTTGCGCCCGGCTTTTAGAAATATTCCATACTGGTTTTCTTGAATTCCTTCTCACTGAAGAGAAGGATATAATCATCAATATTCACTTTTCGTGCGAGGCGCCGGGCGATTTCATGACAATCTTCGTGATTGGCGCCGTGTACCATGGAATAGAGATTATACGGCCAGTCCTTCTGCGGTTTCCGCTGGTAACAATGGGTCACTTCTTTGAACCCGGCGATCGCCTTTCCCACCTCCTCCAGGTGGTCTTCGGGTACTTTCCAGACCACCATGGCATTGGAACTGAAACCCGCTTCCTGGTGGCGCAGGGTAGCGCCAAACCGTCTGATGATGCCCCGCTCCTTCAGCTTTTTGATTTCGGCCAGGAGTGTCGATTCGGAGATGCCGAGTTGCTCAGCCAATACGGCGAAAGGCCTGGGAGCAAGAGGGAGGTCCCCCTGAATCAAGTTTATGATTTTTTTTGCCAGTTCGTCTACCATTCTTTTCCTCGGTGAGCACAACTTCAGGTTTCTTTGATCTAGATACGGTTCAAATAAACGAAGTGTCGAGCCCTTGTCAAGGGACTATGTTCGGTCCACGGCCCGCAATGTGCTTGATCACGGATGGAAAAGGGTATATGAATAGAAAGTGGAAGGCGGAAGAAGGAAGCGAGAAGAGCGGATGGTAGCATTTGAAAAAATTGTAGAGCGAAAGATAAAAGAAGCACTGAAGGAGGGCGTGTTTGACGATCTTCCGGGGAGCGGGCATCCCGTTGACCTTCAGGACGATTCCAGCGTGCCTGAAGATCTCAGGCTTGCCTACAAGATTCTAAAGAACGCGGATTGTCTTCCTCCGGAGATCCAACTCAGGAAGGAAATCCGGCAGATGGAGGACATGCTGGACAGCATTCCGGACGAGAAAGAAAAATACCGCCAGATCAAGCGGATCAATTTCAAGATCATGCAATTGAACATGATGGGCAAGAAATCCCCGTTGCTGGAAGAAGATCAGCTCTATTACGATAAAGTACTCGACAAATTGGATAGAAAGAAATGATCGTGATTTTGGAGCATTACGATTCACCGGGGGGAGAAGGAGGATGACACACAAGGTTCTCATCATGCGGTGTGATACCTATGATCCCGACAGGATCGCTGGTATCGTGAAAGAAGGGATGGAGGAACTGGGGGTCCGGCCAACCGGGAGAATCCTCCTGAAACCGAATGTGGTCATCGCGCATCCGGAGTTGTTTCCCCATGCCTTCACCCGGAAGGAATTCCTTGACGGCGTGATCACCGCCACCAAGGAGCGGGCCAGGGATCCTGAGGAAATCGCCGTCGGTGAACGCTCGGGTATTATTATCCCCACCAGGTTCTGTTTCAAGAACGCCGGGTACCCGGAGGTGATCCGGAAACACCGGGTCAAAACCTACTATTTTGACGAATATCCCCACGTTCCTGTGTCTTTGAAGAAACAGGAGGCACTGAGAAGGCGGGTCTTCATCCCGAAACCCCTCTCCCGCACCGATTATCTCATCAACCTTCCCAAGTTCAAGGCCCATCCCTGGTGCAGGCTCACCCTGAGCCTCAAGAATTATATCGGCATCCAGGACGACCGGCACCGGCTCGTGGATCACAACCTCTTCCTGGAACAGAAGATCGCGGACCTCCAGGAGGTGATTCAGCCATCCTTTGTCGCCATAGACGGCATTGTCGCCGGGCAAAAGATGATGTTGACGCCGACACCGTTCCCGCTGGGTGCCATTGTGATGGGCACCAATTCCTGCGCCGTTGACACGGTGGGTTGCCACATGGTGCACGTTGATCCGAAGGATCTCATTCACCTCCGGCTCACCTCTGAGCGTGGCTTTGGTCCCATGGATTTGGATGAGATAGAAGTGTCCGGTGATTTTCCGCTGGAGGAAGTCCAGAAAAAGACGGAAGGCTTTCAGTTTTGCATGGAGCGTATTGATGATTATTTCAGGGAAGGGAGCAACCTGCGGTGTACCGTTGGTTCGTTTCCGGAAAAGCATTCTTCCGACTATTGCTGGGGAGGGTGTCCCGGTGCCCTCCAGGAGGCCATGCATATTTACCGGGCCTATCTGCCGGATGTGGACAAACGGATGAAAAAGATCCATTTTGTCGTAGGAAAAGTTGAGGGGCCCTTACCATTGGACCCGGATGAAAAGGTGATTTTTGCCGGTGATTGCACGAGCTGGGAAGGGGAAATAGGGGGAGAGCATGTCAAGATCGAGAGCAGTTACAAGACAGTCGGGGAGGTTGACGAGGGAAAAACCCGGTCCAACGACATGCTTTTAAAGACCTTCCGGGCCCTTTTTCACGCCTTCAGAAACCGGGCATCCAGGTATCTTCACGCAAAAGGGTGCACCCTTTCCGTGGCCGATAATGTCCATTACCTGTCCGCAGTCGGCAAGATACCGAACGTTACCCTTGATCCCAAGCTGATGATTCCACTGAACATCTATTACTGGCAGATGCGTATCCATCGTTTCCTGCACCGTTTCATGAGGTAATAGGGGTTGTTCCAGCGCGTCCCAACCCGCATTTCTCACCCCTTTCTGAAAAAAGCTTTGAAAAAAAATATTTTTTTCTGCTATACTCGCCCCGTTTTCAATACCTTCCGCCTGACAAGGCTGTCTGCTTTCCGTGAATGAGGCTATCCTGCTGAAGTCACAATGGTTTTGCCAGTGTCAGAGCACGGCAAACGAGAAAGACCGGAAAGAAGGAGAGACTTGAATGGGGCAGATCGCAGAAAATTAACCACTATCCGTCCCGGTGCGCATGCCCGCCGTGGATGGAATGCAATGCTTGGGAGTCAACATGGAAAAAGAAAAAACGATTGTTATTGATGGGAAGGAGTTTGTCTTCAGCGACGGTGAAACCATACTGGACATTGCGAGACGAAACGGCATTGATATTCCTACCCTCTGCTATTTGAAAGGGGCATCGCCTACAGGATCCTGCAGAATTTGCGTGGTGGAAGTGGAAGGCGCGAGGAATCTGGTCGCTTCCTGCGCGGCACCCGCAGCCCCGAATATGGTGGTCCGGACCGAATCTCCCCGCGTGGTGAAGGCGCGGAGGATGAATATCGAGCTGTTACTCTCCTCCGGGCACCATAACTGCCTGGCACAGGAGCTTGATATGGATTCGTGGAGTGATTTTCAGCTGCAAGCCATGGAGCCGGAAGAACACCGGGAATTGTGTCCGGCATACGGGGATTGCCGCCTGCAGGAGCTCGCCATCAAGTACCAGGTGACGGGCAACCGCTTCCCGCCAGCGGAAACACGATATCCTATTGAAAATGTCAACCCCTTCTTTGTACGCGATTTTTCGCGCTGCATCCTCTGCGGGAGATGTGTCCAGGCATGTAATGAAATCCAGGTAAATAACGCCATCAGTCACGGGTATCGAGGATCGGAGTCCAAGATCGTGGCCAAAGGAGATCTCGCTCTTAAGGATTCCGATTGTGTTTTTTGCGGTCAGTGCGTCCAGGCATGCCCTGTGGGGGCCCTTTATCCCAAAGACCAGCCACCCAGATACGAGTCACCTCTTGAGGTGAAAAAGGTTCGTACCACGTGCTCCTATTGTGGGGTTGGGTGCCAGATATATTTGCACGTCAGCGATAACAAGGTGTTTAGGGTCACCGGTGTTGAGGATGTGGGCCCCAATTATGGCAAACTCTGTGTGAAGGGCCGTTTCGGCTACGATTTTCTGGGTCACCCCGATCGATTGAAAACACCTCTGATCCGCGATAAGGATACCTTTCGTGAGGCCA
>JAFDGR010000396.1 GCA_019309145.1 Deltaproteobacteria bacterium
TGCGGCCTTGCTCAGAGAAAAAACTGCTCATTTATGAATTGGTCCGCCTGAGGCGGAACGTCGTTGCCCGTCAATTTTTTCCCATTCGTGGATGGGCACTAACTTATGGATGGAAATAAGTATGGCAAGAGCACCGGTTTCCGTCCCCAATGACTGCCCTTTGAAAGAGCCCATCCCACCATACCTCCCCCTTTTCCAAAGGGGGAGCGAGGGGGATTTTCTATATAAACAAAAAGATGCATGGAGTGGCCTTGCCGGACGGGCGATTTTTCCTCAAGGCGCCAGGATCCCGGCCGAGGATTGCGTGCGGCCGTGCAGGCCCACCGGCCTGTCGCCTTTCAGAAAAACCGCCCGCCCTTGATGTTCACACGAAAATGCGGGGAACCCTCAGAGATTTCTTTTAAGGGCCTTCCCCCTTTTCCAAAGGGTGAGTGAGGGGGATTTTACCATCGTACCGTTTCCATTATCGTAGGAGGAGGTTTTGCCATGACCCTATTTACCAGAAGTCTCTGCAGTGCCTGCCAGGAGGTGAAGCGCACATTTGACCTGGCGGCCCTGGGGGTCCGGGTGGAAGAACTCGCCCCCGACAACCCCGAAGCCCTGGCACATCTGGCCTGGCATGAACTGGTGGAGACCGCGGAAAAGACCCTGCCGATCCTTGTGTTGAACGATTCCACCGCGGTCACGGACGTGGCGCAGATCAAACGGGTCCTGGAGGGCATGATGACCAGGCACTGATCATTTATCATTTATCATTTATCATTTACCATTGATCATTGACCATTTATCATTTGTCATTTGAGGTTGGCTGTTGGTCAGTGGTCATTAGTCAGTGGTCAGTCGGTACTGGCGGTAGTTGGGTGGAGGGCAGCGCGAAATGGGGGTTCAAGATCTTGAAGTCTATAAGATAGCCGAGAAACTCTCTGACGTGATATGGAATATCGTGTCGAGCTGGGACCACTTCTCAAAAATGACATTAGGGCGGCAGTTGGTTGAGTCGGCCGATTCGGTTGCTGCCAACATTGCGGAAGGATATGGCCGATACCATTTTCGAGAAAACAAGAACTTCTGCTATTACGCACGGGGTTCTCTGGAAGAAACAAAGGTATGGCTGCGCAAGAGCGTGAGACGTAACCTTCTCGACATGTCGCAGCATTCGGAGCTTGAAGAAATGATCGAGGTGTTGCCCAAGCGTCTGAACGCCTATATTAGCAGCATCGGTCGGAGGTGCGGCAGTGCCTCCACTGACCACTGACCAATGACCAATGACCACTGACCAATGACCACTGACCAACTTCCTCCCATCAAAGGTTTCCTCGAAACCTCTCTTCTGGACTGGCCCGGCCACGTGTGTGCCGTGGTGTTTCTGCCGTACTGTAACCTCAGATGCCCATACTGTCACAACCACCGGCTCGTGCTGCACCCGGACACGCTGGAGACCCTGTCCCTGGAATCCGTGTTGGCCCGTGTGGCGGCCCGGGATGAATGGATTGACGGGGTTTGTGTGACCGGCGGAGAACCCACCATTCACCGGGGGCTGCCGGCCATGCTGGAGGCGATTCATGAGGCCGGCCTGAGGGTAAAGCTGGATACCAACGGGACCCAGCCCGAGATTCTGAAACACCTGATTACCAAAGGGCTGGTGGATACTGTGGCCATGGACGTCAAGGCCCCGCTGGACGACGCCCTTTATGAACGCTGTGCCGGCGTCTATGTGCCCGCCAGCCTGATTACGAGTTCCATAGAGGTCCTGTTGCGTTCCGGAATCCCGGCCGAGTTTCGATGTACTGCGGTGCCCTTGCTGCTCAAAGAGGGGGAGATTTTCCGGTTGGCTGAAGACCTCAGGGACTTGGCTTTACAATGCGCTGTCTCAAACCTGCCAAAGCTGACGATTCAGAATTTTAATCCCGCCGATCCCATGGATCCCGCCTTAAAGGATGCGGCGCCCTTTGATGAGAAGGTGCTGTCTGGTATCCAGAAAGACGTTGATGCGATTCTGGACGCAGGGACGGGTAGCATTTGACAATATGGATCTAGACCGAGCCCGCCTGAGGCGG
>JAFDGR010000121.1 GCA_019309145.1 Deltaproteobacteria bacterium
TGCCGGGCGCGCCACAATTCATGGTACGGTGAAAATACGGGCCTGTAGCTCAGTTGGGAGAGCAGTTGACTCTTAATCAATTGGTCGGAGGTTCGAGCCCTCCCAGGCCTACCAGTAAAATCAGGGGCTTACGGTTTTTAGCCGTAGGCCCTTTTTTCGTTTCTGCCCGTTTTGGTACAGTATTGGTACAAGATTATTTTTTAAAGGCATCTCTTTCACCCTTAACTCCACCTTCGGAAGGTGTAACAGATCGGCAAGAATTCTTGATCCTCTGGGGTATCCATCCATCTTATAATCATTTGCCAAAATGCTCCACGGCCCTCCTGAGCCTGTTCTCAAGCTCGACCCGATGATTCAACGATACTGTCTCGTGTGTAACAAACCACGTTAGCAGGTTATAGAACGTCCAGACGGTTGGCCGGGGATAGCCGTCAGTCAAGAACCCTTCCACCTCTTCGCTGACCATGTCTTCAATGGTCTCGGTAGCCCGCTTTCCAAATTTCATGGCCTCCATGACCTTCTGATATGTATCCAGGGACAAGGCGCGCTTTTCCCATTTCCGCCAGGTCTTCACCTGCTTCTTAAACCGTTCAAGAGCGGTCGTTACCTGTCCCCGGAAGTCCATTTGCTCAAGCTGTACCACATGCCGCTTTCTGAGCTGATAGAACTTCCTCCCCACAACCAGCCCATTGGCGCAGACAAAGCGGAAAGCCCCCAGGAGCACAATCAGCGGCCATGTAAGATCATAGCTGTTGAACAGGTGCAGCTCCGGCTGAATCTTATCATCCTGACTGATGTCAACGGATATACCCTTGAACCTGTATGTTCTGCGCATCCGGCCACCATCGTTGTAAAAGCTCGTTGTCACAGAGGGCGCCCCAAGGCCTTTGGTGTTGTATAGAATGTCCTCCAGCGCATCAATCGCCTGTTCATGGCGGATCACCTTGTAATCCTTAGAGACGATTGAAAAGAGTTTCCCGGTATCCCGGTCCACAATGGCCTTGTACCGGCCAGCGTCGTGCAGATCCCGGTAGTACCCCCATGAAACCGGCTGTTCTTCAATCTCAGGGAAAGTTATTTCTGCCATGGGAGCACCTCCTTTTAACCCACAAAAAACGCCTGAAGGATTCCCCCGGCCCACAGGGACCGCCCATAACCTCACGGCTGCGGGTGCCTTCAAGCGTTCTTATGACTGGTCAGGTTGTTGTTGGCCTGTGGTTTGGGGTTGTTTCATGATTCTATATTTCTATTAATATTTTTTTCTATTAATATTGTCAAGAGATATTCCTTGAAAGGCACTTTCTTTTTTGATACTCATTCAGGAAATTCTTGATTGGAGACAATATTTCGACATGACGAATGAATACCAGCCATTTGCCTCTAAGATGCGGCAAGATCTTTACAAGAGCCTCAAGCTTATATCCGCAGCAGAAGGGACGTCTATCCAGAACCTACTCGAAGAAGCCATAACCCAGTACTTAGCCAACAGACGGTTTATACAGGAAACATTAGAGGTCAGGGAAAGTGAAACTCGTTATTCGATCTCATTTGACGTTTCTGAGAAAAGCAATGGCCGGAGCTCGAAGAAAAGGAGTACAAGAAAATGAGAACTGCCGAAAACAAATTCAGCGAGATCACTGACCCTTTCTGGAAAAGCTTTCGTAGAAAAGCGGTCGCAAGGGACCCTGTTTTTTCTACTGCCCATCCAAAGAAGGAGGCAGGCAGGCCTCCTCGCTATTTTGAGCTGAGAATGGGGATTAGCGGTCTGCTTTTTGCCGTGTGCGTCAACCTAAAGAGTCCTGGGTTGAACTGTGCATTCAAAAGCCTACCAGAGAAGAAAGCCAGGAGATTTATAGCTCTTTTCTTGAGAAAAAAGCTGAAATTGAATCCAGTTTCTCAGAGAGTTTAAGGTGGATTTCGAAACCGAGAATTTCCCGACGAAGAATTGCTTCGCAGCCAATTCCAAAGGGGAGGGCTGACAGGGACGACTGGGGGGCTCTTCAAGATGAACTGATTGACAAGATGATCCGGTTAAGAAGTGCGCTAAAAGGGCATGGGGTTCTTGACAGGCTGGTGTAACCAAATGATTTTTTGCCTGCCTTGATTTTACATCGGAGGGGGTGTAATGTTTTTAAAAGAAGCGTGCACACCGAGAAAAAGCGTTTTCAACAAGGAAAGACGGGATGTGGTTCTGGACCTTTCGGACCTGCTGGAAGGCAAAATCGACCCGGAGCAGTTTTTCGATGAGAACTTCGTGACATCCGGAATGAAGACCCTGCTTGAAAAGGCCTTCACCCGTCTTGAGGGCACCAGCGACCAGGCAAGCACTTTCCTCCTCACCCAGGCCATGGGCGGGGGCAAGACCCATGTAATGATCGCCCTCGCGCTGTTAGCCAAGAACGCAGATCTACGGTCCAAAATCCTTGGAGATAATGGCCCGGGCTCGAAACTGGGCGGTGTAAAGGTGGTTGGCTTTACCGGGAGGAAGTCTGATGCCCCTTTAGGCGTATGGGGCGAAATTGCTGATCAGCTCGGTAAAAAGGATTTTTTCAAGGACTACTACTCCCCTTTGCAGGCCCCGGGTGAAACCGCGTGGATCAATCTCCTGAAAGGGGAGCCCACCATTATCCTCCTGGACGAACTGCCTCCCTACATGGAAAATGCCAGGTCCAAACAGATAGGCAACAGCGATCTGTCCGTTGTGACCACCACGGCGCTGTCCAATCTCCTTGTAGCGGTCAACAAAGCGGAGTTGACCAATGTCTGCGTGGTCATTTCCGACCTAACGGCTACATATCAGGACGGCGCTCAGCAGATCAACAAGGCCCTGAGCAATCTCCAGGAGGAAACCAACCGTTCGGCTTTGCGCATAGAGCCGGTAAATCCCCTTGGGGATGAGCTTTATCACATTCTGCGCACAAGGCTTTTTGAAGTCCTGCCTGACAGGGAAACCATCAAGAGCATTGCCAATGAGTATGCCAGGGCCGTCCGGGATGCCAAGGAAATGGATGTTACCAGCGCCTCTCCCGACTCATATGCCGCGCAGCTCATGGAATCCTATCCGTTTCATTTTTCCCTCAGGGATCTCTACGGTAGATTCAAGGAAAATCCGGGCTTTCAGCAAACCAGGGGCCTGATCCGCATGATGCGAATCATCGTGTCCAACATGTATGAATCCGGCCGGGCATCTGAGGTGAAGCTGATTCACCCTTACGACATAGACCTTAACAACGCGGAGGTCTTGTCTGAGATAAAGGGGATCAACCCGACCCTGAGCGAGGCGATTACCCACGATATCGCCAAGGAGGGCCATTCCGTTGCCGAAGAGCTGGATGAAAAATTGGGCTCCGGGTCGGACGCACAGGATGTGAGCAAGCTGATCCTGATTGCCTCTCTCGCCAATATCCCTGGTGCCACCCACGGTCTCCGGGAAAGCGACATCATGGGGTATGTCTGCACGCCGGGGCGGGATATCTCCAAGGTGAAAAAGGATATTGTCGACTATCTCCCCACCCAGGCCTGGTATATTCATGTGAGCCAGGACGGCCGCCTCTTTTTCAAGAATACCCAGAACCTGGCCGCCAAACTTCACTCCCTTGCTGAATCCTACAACCGACAGTCCTGTATCAAGGAATTACGGACCTACCTGGCCTCTCTTTTCAATCCGACCCTTAAGGACTGTTACCAGAAGATCGAGATCCTTCCCGGCCTGGACGAGGTCAACGTGGAGGCGGAAAAGGTGACCCTGATCATTACCGAACCCACTTCAATGCCGGCAAGCAAATCAAAACTCGCCCCTGAATGGGACAGGTTTGCGAGTGATATTGAATACAAGAACAGGGTCATCTTTCTCACCGGGAGTCATGACACACTCACCCGGGTTGTGGAACAGGCGGCCCAGTATCGGGCCATTCAATCCATCCTTGCGGATTTTGACGTGGAAAGGCTCCCTGATAACGATCCCCAGCGGCAGCGCGCCCTTGTCAGCCAGGACAAGATCATCCTGAGCCTGAGGAGTTCAATCCAGGAGACCTTCACGACACTTTCATATCCCTCCAAGGGGGGCTTCCGGTCCACAGACTGCCGCATTCAGTTTCAGGACAACCAGTTTGACGGAGAAAGCCTCATCCGCAACACCCTGGAAAAGGTCCAGAAGTTTACGAACGATATTTCAAGCGATACCTTTCGCAAAAAATGCGAGGCCCGGTTGTTCGGGGGGCAGCAGACCGCCCTGTGGTCTGAGATCAAACGACGGGCCGCCACCCTTACCACATGGCAGTTCCACCGCCCGGATGCTCTGGACACCCTGAGAAAAACGGCCATCAGCCAGGATATCTGGCGCGACGAGGGGGGCTATATCAACAAAGGCCCGTTCCCTCCGCCAAGGACCGAAGTAAAGGTCCAGCGGATCAGCCGCAACGACGACAACGGGGAGGCTACGCTGAAGATAACCCCGATTCACGGAGATACGGTTTATTATGAAACCGGCAACGCGGAGCCCACCCAGTCTTCCTTGAGGGTGGAGGCCTTTAACGGATTTAAGACCAGGGAGTTGAAGCTGAAGTTTCTCTGCGTTGACTCCGAGGGAAAGCACCAGCAGGGGGCGCCCGTGATCTGGGAGAACAGCATCAACCTGAAGTATGGGGTTTACCAGCAGGATAATGACTGGATGGTTGAACTGAAGGCCTGCCCCAGGGGAGATATCTTTTACACCACAAACGGCTCCGATCCCAAAACAATGGGGGTCCCTTACGAAGGTCCTTTTCCGGTCCCCAGGGACTGTTTCTTTGTCCTGGCCATTGCCCGCAAGGACGGAATCATTTCCCCCCAGGAAAAAATCGATCTGGAACAGTACAGAAGAAGGATTGTAAAGCTTGATCCTGCCAAGCCTGCAAAATGGAAACGACCCCATCATAACCTGACCACCCGTGCCGCCTTTGAATTCATGGCCAGGCTCAAGAAGTATTCCGGCATTGCCTATGGTGTGACCATAGATATTCAGGCCAATGATGAAAGGCAGGATATCAGCTATAGCGCCGCTGATAATTTCTCCATGGATGGGGAGCGTTTTGAAAAGCTGGTGAAACAGCTTCAGAGCGTCATGTCCGGGAGCCAGATATTCCTGAGTGTGGAGAGGATCGAGTTTAAAAAGGGTCAGTTTCTCCTGGACTGGGTGGCTGACGCAAAGACAAAACTCAGGCTCGGGGAGGTCGTTCAATGACCCCCAGACAGCGAAAGACCACCAAACAGAAAAGGGTCCTGGGTTTCGGGTTCATGCCCGAACTGAGCGAGCACTGCTTTGTGGTGACCATTCCCTCTTCCAGGGCAAAAGGGGCCGAGGTATTGATCTCAGAGCATTTTGAGTGGCGCGAGCCCGGGAAAGATGAACAGATCAACGTTTCGCTCACCGATGAAAACGCCCAGGTGAAGGTTATCCTGCGTCGAAACGTGTGGGAGGAAATCGCCGAGGAGACCAAAGCTGAATTTAACAGGCGGCTGAGATCCATGGGGGTCAAGACCGGGAAGTGGCTGAAGGCGGGACAGGTTCCGGTGGAACGGTCCCTGGGAAAGGAACTGGTGCTCTTGGCCTGGGCCATTGAAGATTGTGATCCGGTGCTCATCAGCACGGCCGTCAGGAACTGGTTAGGGCTGGTGCCTGAAGAGCGATGGTGGCTCTTCACCATGACCAACGCCTCAACCGGGCATGCGGTCAATGGACGGGGAAAGGGCTGGCGGAAGGCGGTTCGGTTTGCATTGACGGAAAACCCCGTATCAGACATGGCCCTGAAAAGGCGAAGGGACGAATTCAAACTGCCGTTTCTGGGGCAGAATGGCTCCTATTCCCTTTTTGATTCCAGCGAGTTATGAATGATAGACAGCTTTTTCACACCCGGCTTCCAAAAGAGGCCACCATTTATTGGTTGAGATGTCTTGTGGAACCGTGGTACGGTAAAAGCCAGAGGGAAAATTTGCAGTCGGCAACCGCTCCGCAACACTTCTTAATGATTTTATTGGAAATTTACAGATCTAAGGTTTCTGATGCCAAGAACGCGAAAATTGTTTGAAAGCTGACATTTTTGAGGCAAAACCATGCAAAAAGGATTTGATTTTACAGAGCTATCAATAGTTATTCTTGCCGAAAATCACAATCCAACGATCCTGAATCCTGATTTTCTCAAATTTAATGGAATCGTTCCGAAAGAATGGGTTGTCAGCAAACCCCCGTTGTGCGCTCACCCGATTTCACAGGTTGAATATGAGAATGGTATGAGGATTACAGCAGAACTTAACAAACTCATATTTTTTACACCTAAATTCGCTAACAACCATTTTGACAGGAATATATCCGATGTCGCAAAAAGATATGTGGAGACGCTGCGTCATGTAAATTACAAGGCCGTTGGCATAAACCCAAGAGGCCATTTCAGCTTTGATAACGCAGAAGCGCTGACGAATTATTTCGCGAACAAGCTCCTATGTAAAGGGGCCTGGGCCGACTTCTGCGGCGGAGTACGTTCTGTATCCATAAAGCTTAGGTATGAACTGGAAAGTGCAGTATATAACATTGGGTTAGACCAAGCCTCTTTAAGATCAGGGAAATCGAGAGAAAACAATCTTCTGAGTATCTCAGGGAATTTTCATCATGATATAGGCTCAAAGTACAATGTTGACTCATACAGGGCGGTATGTAAAATAATAGATAATATGGGTTTTGATTTAGATCAATGCCTGAATTTTTGTAAGCTCTTACCGGAGGCTTAGAAAACCATGGCAAGGTTAGCGCGAAACACAGAGATTTATGAAAATGGATTGGCCGAACTCGCCCGTCGTTGCGCCATAGAAGACTGGAACCAGCATCTCCGGCCCCTGGCTTTTCAAGAGGGGGGCTATTATTACCGCGTCGGTTACAATGAGAGCCAAAGCTCGGAGTTTGATAAAGCGAACGATAACGCTCGGGATACTCTTCCTGATACGCGTTGTGCCGATCACAGCCCACTTTCCGCAAACAATCAAACCTCGACTAAAAGCGAATACGAGCCTTCCATTATTGATTCGCTTTTACCTTTTTTCAGAAAAAAGACAGTTGAAAACGAACTACGGGGATATCTGCGCCTGGAAGCAGGCTGGGGAGGTGTAAACAGCGTTGCTGTGCCCGAGCTTGCTGTTGAAAACGCCATTTCATTTCTCAATCGTTTTCCCGATAATCTAACGCAACCGACCCCAATGATTGCTGCGGACGGCGAGGTCGGCCTTTACTGGCGATATCAAAGTGCATACGTGGAGCTTGAATTTGCAGGTGATGGCCTTATGTTCGGCTATTGCCGTGATCTCAACGGCAACGAAGAATTCATTGATGATCTGTTGGTAGATTCATTCGAACAAATGGAAGAGGCAATCGCTGTTGTATCCAAGATAGTGTCTGAATTTTCACTGGACGATGACTAAGACGGTTGAAGATGAACAGGTATCGCAAAGCGAATTTTCTCCTGGACCTGTGGAAGATTGTGAGATCCTCATTCGGATCATTGTCTCCCCTCATCATTTTAAGGAAGGGGATACCTTTCTGGAACGAGCGGCTTTTATACGTTCCGAGTTGACAGGCAGGGGCGTTTCGATTGAACGTAAAGCCCTCACAAATCCCACAAGCCTCACCCATAGTTCCCACAAGCTACTCACAGCGGAAGATCGATCCGTAGCCGGATACGCCCTGGTTGAGTGTTCATCTATCAGGGGTATTGTTGATGATATGGGAGATCGGATCTTCTGTGTGTTGGATACGGCCCTGGAATGCAATCCCGCCCATGCTGACATCTTTTTTGCGAAGGAAATCCCCAGATCGAAACAGGTCAAATACCGAGATCATATGATGGATGCCTTCAATGAAATGATAAGAGTCCATGGTACATTATACAAACTGGAAGAGATATTTGCGCCGTAGACCGTTATTCAAAACAATGGATGAGTAATCAGTGGACGATCGTGTTTTCATAGAAGAGCAGTTCCCGGTCTCGAAGGTCTCCAAGGAGAGTTACAAAGAGAGGAAAGCCGGAGCCAGTCAGACCCTCACCAGCCTGGGTAAATGGTGGGGCCGCAAACCCCTGGTGGTGGTCCGGGCCGCCATCGTCGGGATGCTGATGCCGGTGTCTGATGACCCGAAGAAGGATCGGGAGATCTTCCTCAAGATCATGACCATGGACGATGAGGGCCTGTGGAACAGGCGCTCCAAATCGATTCCCGCCAGGGTTTTGGAGAGCCATTTGACCAGGGATGAATGGGAAAGGCTCATGACCGGTCCGTCTGGAGAACCAAAGCGCTCCTGGTCCACCGGATTGAGTCGGGAAGGAAAAGAAGTTGTCATCCGTAAGGTCTTTGACCGCATGTCCTACGATGAAAAGCTCACCTACTGTGACCGACCCGAGCAGATTGAAGGGCCTGATGAAAAGGCGTGGCAGGATATCAACGATCATCTTAGCACCAGTGCGGCGAGCCTGCAGGAGCTGGTGGTAGAACTGGGCAAGCGCCGTTTCGGCCACGTGCCGAGGGTGGGGGACGCCTTTTGCGGGGGCGGGTCCATCCCATTTGAGGCGGCGCGATTGGGCTGCGAGGCCTATGGGTCCGACCTGAACCCTGTGGCCGCGCTCCTCACATGGGCCGCCATTCATCTCATCGGCGGGGGCGAAGAGGTTCAAAAACAGGTCCGGGAGGCCCAGGAGGCCGCTTACAGGGCCGCCGACAGGCAAATAACAGAGTGGGGCATTGAGCATAACGACAGGGGCTGGCGGGCCGATGCCTATCTCTACTGTGTGGAGGCCCGGTGTCCGGCCACCGGCCTGATGCTCCCCCTTGCGCCCTCCTGGATCATCAGTGAGAAGTACAGGGTGTGCGCGGTCCTGAGGCGAAACGATGCCCGGCAGGGGTACGATATCGAGATTGTCACCGGAGCCGACGATGAGACCTTTGTCAGGGCTAAAAGAGGGACGGTTCAGAACGGCCGCATGGTCTGCCCGGAGACCGGTGAGTCCTTTTCCATCGCATCCATCCGGGGGGATCGGCGGGTGGATGGAGAAACGGTTTACGGTCTGCGGCTCTGGGAAAATGAGGATCTGGTCCCCCGGCCCGATGATGTTTTTCAGGAGCGGCTTTATTGCGTCCGGTGGGTTGAAACCTATTGGGGAAAAAATCCCCAGGGGGAGCTGGTAGAAAAGATCCGCCGCCACTACTGTTCGGTAACCGAGGATGACCTGCTCCGGGAAGAGCGGGTCCTGGAGCTGCTCAGGGTAAGGTTTTTGAAGTGGCAGGAAAAGGGGTTTATTCCGAGTAGGGCGATTGAACGGGGGTACAATACTGATCAGCCCATTCGTGAACGAGGCTGGACCCATTGGCATCATCTGTTTAATCCGCGTTTTTTGCTCGTTTATGGGGAAATATTTAGCAATTTTGTGTCAAATGACAACCCGTTTATAATAGTTGCAGCATTATTGAAATGTGGATTAAGCACGAACTGGGGGTCAAAACTTTGCATCTGGGATAAACATAAATCAAAAGGGCCTGGAGCAGCCATCCAAACGTTTGCAAATCAAGCCTTAAATACTCAATACAACTACGGAATCAGGACAATTTCAACCATTAAAGAAGTTTTTCTAAACCCATTTCCTGTAGTTCAAGAAAAGCTAAATGGGGAAATTTCAGCTCAAGATACAAGGAACAATTCATTTGTTGTTGACTATTGGCTCACAGATCCTCCCTACGCTGATGCCATTAATTACCACGAGTTAACGGATTTTTTCCTGGCCTGGTATGAAAAGCATCTGTCCAAAGCTTTCCCAGATTGGTACACCGACACCAAAAAGGCCCTGGCTATCCGGGGCTCAGGTGAGGATTTCAAGCGCGCCATGGTGGATTCATATGCCAACCTCACCAGACACATGCCGGACAACGGCCTTCAGCTCGTCATGTTCACCCACCAGGACGCCTCTGTGTGGGCCGATCTCGCCATGATCCTGTGGGCCGCGGGTCTAAGGGTCACTGCTGCCTGGACCATTGGAACGGAAACATCATCCGGCCTGAAGCAGGGCAACTACGTCCAGGGCACCGTCCTCCTCATCCTACGCAAGCGCACCACGGGCGAGACCGCCTTCCTGGATGAGCTTTATCCGGAGATAGAGGATGAAGTCCGCAGTCAGCTTGACCAGATGCTGGCCCTGGACGACAGGGAAGATCCCAATTTCGCCGATACCGACTATCAGCTTGCGGCCTATGCCGCGGCCCTCCGGGTGCTGACCAGCTACAGCGAGATAGAAGGGCATGACATCAGGCATGAACTGTTCCGGCACAGGCAGAACGGCGAGGAGTCCGCCTTTGAGCAGGTCATCAACCGGGCCGTGGAGATCGCGTCCGACCACCTGGTCCCAAAGGGGCTTGAGACCCGGTACTGGAAACTCCTGTCCGCGCCGGAACGGCTTTACCTGAAAGGGCTTGAACTGGAAAAGAACATGGAGGCAAGGGCCGGGGCCTATCAGGAACTGGCCAAGGGCTTTGGCGTGAAGGATTACACGGGTCTCTACCACAGGGTCAGGGCGAATGCCGTCCGTTTCAAGACCGGTTCCGAGTTCAAGAAGACAGGCCTTGGGACAGGGGAATTTGGTTCTACCACTCTGCGAAACATCCTTTTTGCCATCCACGAGACCGTTCGAACCGATGACGCCCGTCAGGGGTTGAACTGGCTGAGGGACGAGGTGCGCGATTACTGGGAGCGGCGTAAACAGACGGTGGCGGTGCTCAATTACCTGGCAGGGCTTTCCCACATTACCCACATGCCCCACTGGCAAAAGGACGCGGATGCTGCCAACAGGCTGGCAGGGGCCGTGGCAAACGACCATGCCGGGACCCGGCTGTAGGACGGGATGGGATGATCAGAAGATTTTCCTCCAGGCGGCAGAAACTCGACGTTTCCTTTATCAATGAGCGGCTGAAAAACGCCGTATCCTACGACCGGATTGCCGGGTTCTTTCGCTCATCCCTCCTTGAAGTAGCCGGTGAAGATCTGGTGAGCCTGGACGGAAAGATCCGGGTTGTCTGTAATTCAGACATTGAAGAACGTGATGTGCTTACCGCCAAAGCGGCCCAGCAGGCCCTGCGCAGGTCGTGGTGCGCCGGAGAACCTGAAAAGCTCCCGGACAAGACAAAGGGCCGTTTTGGACGCCTCTATGACCTGCTGGCTTCCGGCAGGATGGAGGTGAGGGTCCTGCCGGATCAGGCCTTCGGGCTGATTCACGGCAAGGCCGGGATCATTCGATACAGGGACGGCCGGAAAACATGC
>JAFDGR010000122.1 GCA_019309145.1 Deltaproteobacteria bacterium
GAGCCCCGCGATCTGTGTTACCACGATTCGCCGCGCATTGATGGTTTCCAGGATGATGCTGTTCCGCTCATTTTGCTCCGATGCCTTATCAAGGTTCGCTGAAAAAAACCTCCCGGGATGGTACTGGATGCCCTGGACGGTCCCCGCGATGGGGATACGGTTGACGTGCACATTGAAAAGGCTCATGAACACACTGATGAGGACAGCAGGTTCTCCCAGCGGAGCATCCTTTCCATCCAATCGTTGAATTTTGACGATTCGGCCGTCAGCGGGAGTCAAAATTGCATTGGGGGCACAGGAGCAGGCGCGATTTGGATCTCGAAAGAAGTACATTGAAAAAAGGGCTAAAAGCCCTGATAAAATGGCCAAAAACAGAATGCCAAAAACAGAAAAGAGAATGGTCAGGAGGACGCCTATCAGGATAAAAGGGAGTCCTTCCCTGGCAAAGGGCCAGTTATTATTCACCCGCGAAGAGTCCATCAGCAATCAAGAATATCCCGGTTGACTCAGAGTAAAAACATTTTGCGATCAGGGCCTTTCCTGAACGCGCAGTCACATGGGGGGAACATAGTACGTTTTGTGCCTGCTTGTCAATTAATTCCCCTCCTTCCTCTCAAGAAGAGGATGAGGATTGGGGCGAATGTCAGGAGGCCGGAAATATTGCGGGGAGAGGTGCTCCAGGATGTCTGCCTCACCCCTTTTGAACCGCTGAAGCCCCAGTATCCCTATGGTGGCTGCCCGGACGTGCCATTTGTCTTCAGGGGCAAAGAAGACCTTGTTCCCCAATATTTTATGCAAGATCGGGGCCTGTTTGCTGAAGTTATTTCCGATCAGGACAGTAGCTTCCCCACACATCCGGGGGAGGTCTTCAAACTTCACGCACCGGTCCTCCATGACCCGGTTCATCCCTCGTGACGGTGCATCCCAGAGGAACCGGGCCACAAAGACCTCTCCTCTCCTGGAATCAACCATGGAGGTGACGGGGAGATCGGGACAGGGGAGTTGGTTGGCGAGGGCTTCAAGGGTTGAAATGCCGATCAACGGGAGATGAAGCCCATGGCATATCCCCTTGGCCATGGAAAACCCCACCCGGAGGCCGGTAAAACTTCCCGGTCCCGTTGCAACGGCAACAGCACGGATATCAGCCAGGCTTTTTTGGGAAGAATCGAGGAGAAAATCAAGGGTGGGGAAAAGTTCCCCAAAGTGCTTGTGCGGGGTGGAAAGTATGCATTCAGCATGCAGTTCGCCATCCATTCCCGATAGTCCAAGGCTGAACTGGAGCGTTGATGTGTTGATTGCAAGGATCATGGTGCTATTGAAACAGTCTGGTTATATCGTTGAACAGGACGACCATCATGAGCATGATCAACAGGAAAAGCCCGACTTTTTGCGCGAGATCACGTTTTTTCAGGCTCAAAGGTTTCCCGATAATGAGTTCGACAAAAAGGAAAACCAGAAAACCACCATCGAGAATGGGAACCGGGAGCAGGTTGAGTATCCCGAGATTGATACTGATGACGGCCATGAACGGGATCAGATAGAGGAAGCTTTCCTGTGCGAGCTGACCGGTCATCTGGCCGATGAGAATCGGGCCGCCAATGGTCTTGATGGGGATCACCCTTTCAAACAGCTTGATGACGGTGAGACAGGTGAGCCAGATGACTTCCCAGGTCTTTTTCCCTGCCTCCACCATGGCACTGCCGGTGGTGAGCCGAAGGGTCTTGAATTTTCCGGAGGCAACAATGCCCATGAGAGCGGTTTTGATTTCCTCGCCGAAGATGTTTTTGGAGATGCTCTCTTCAGGGACCACCGCGAACGTGAGCAATTGCTGATCTCTCCGAACAACCAGGAGGACAGACTGTCCCGCTCGATCATGAACGGCATCCTTTATGTCATGCCAGGATTGGACCTGCTTCCCGTCCACCGCCACAATGAAGTCCCCTTTCTTGAGCCCTGCTGTTTCTGCGGGGGAATGTTCACGAACCTGCCCGATTTCAGGCTCCATGACCTGCTTTCCAACACCGATATAAAAGAGGGAAAAGATAATCAGCGCCAGAAGAAGATTAAACGTGGGGCCGGCCGCAACGATAGCCATCCTTTTGAACACATGTTGATGGCTGAAAGACCGTTCTTCTTCTTCCGGGGGGAGCGGCTCAGTGTCATCATCATCTGTTTCACCGAGCATCTTCACATAGCCGCCGAGCGGTATCATGGAAATAAGATATTCGGTGTCTCCCATTTTTTTGCCGACGATCTTCTTCCCGAATCCGAGAGAAAATTTCAGGACTTTCACGCCAAAATATTTTGCCACAAGGAAATGACCCAGTTCATGGAAAAAAATGAGAATCCCCAAGATGACGAGAAATGGCAGGAGATAGTAGGAAATGAAGCTCATAAATACTCCTTTACCCGGAATAATGTTTCGCCAGAAGGGCCTTTGCGGTCTTTCGGGCCAAATCATCAGCGTCCATCACTTCTTCAATACTCTCCCCCGGCAACGGCGCGTGTTTTTCCATGGTACGCTCAATGAGATCAGGAATTGCGAGAAACCCGATCTTTCTCGACAGGAATGCGGAAACAGCAATCTCATTGGCAGCGTTGAGGACCGCGGGCATGGTCCCTCCCGTAGAGGCTGCTTTCAAGGCGAGGGAGAGGCATTTGAATTTATCGAGGTCAGGTTCTTCAAAGCTGAGTGTTCTCAGCGATCCAAGATCAAGAGGAGGCAAAGCGTTCTCAAGATGACGGGGATAGGAGAGGGCATACGCTATGGGTATCATCATATCCGGGACCCCAAGTTGCGCGATGGTGGATCCATCCCTGTATTCAACCATGGAATGCACAATACTCTGGGGATGCACCAGGATACTGATTTGATCCATGTGAAGATCGAAAAGCCATTTTGCCTCGATCGCCTCAAGTCCTTTATTCATCAGTGTGGCGGAATCGATGGTAATCTTGGGGCCCATGAGCCAGTTGGGATGATTGAGCGCATCCTCAGGAGTTACCTGTGCCATTTGTTCGAGAGAAAAACTTCGAAACGGTCCTCCAGAAGCGGTGAGAATAATTCTCCTCACATCCTCGTTTAAATGTCCCTGCAGGGACTGGAATATGGCACTATGTTCACTATCGATGGGGAGGAGCGACACGCCCTGCTTTTTTGCCTCCGCCATGACCAATCCCCCTGCCATGACCATGGTTTCTTTATTGGCCAGGGCCACATTTTTTCCGGCCCGGATCGCAGAGAAGGTGGGGAGGAGGCCCGCCGCTCCCATCATCGCTGAAATGACCGTATCTGTCTCTTCGAGGGTAGCCAGCTCTATGAAACCTCCATTCCCCCAAAGCACCTTGCATGCCTGCTTGTCCGGATACAGTTCTCGTAGTTGATGAGCGGTTTCCGCGTCCTGGACAGCGACTGCGGAAGGATGAAATTGTTCAATCTGAGTTGCTAACCGCTCTATATTTCTGCCTGCCCCCAGTGCGACGACCCTGAATTGGTCGGAATACATCTCAAGGACTTTGAGCGCATTGACTCCGATGGATCCGGTGGACCCTAGTAGCGTAATATTCTTCATAAACTTGTACCCTACAGACTGTTTACCTGAAAAATACGATAAAGGACAGGTATCCATAGAGCACCGGGATGCCGAAGAGTAACCCGTCAATTCTATCGAGCAGCCCTCCATGCCCGGGGAGGATCCGGCCCGAGTCTTTTTGTGCGTGATTTCTCTTGATCATGGATTCACAAAGATCCCCAAGTTGCCCTGCGACAGATATCCCCGCACCAAGAACCAGTATACAAAGCATATGCTGGCCTAAAGGGAACAGCCGTGAAAAGAGGGCGGCCACGAAGACACTGCTCATCAAGCCGCCTACCGCCCCTTCCCATGTTTTTCCCGGGCTGAGTCTTTTGCAGAGTTTATGAGAACCGAAAAGCCTTCCAAAATAAAAGGCCCCCATGTCACTCGAAAAGATAACAGCCAGGAGAAAGAAAATCCAGAATTTCCCGCCAGGGAAGCGGTCGATGAGGAGAAAAAGAGAGAGCGGCAGGGTAATATAAACAGGACCCAGCAGGGTTTTGGCCAGTAACCCCGTGTTCTCAGCGGCAATGGACCGGTGGAAAAACATGAACAGGATCATGGCCAGCATGAGAAGAAAAGGGACAAAACCCAAGGCCAGATAAAATTCTCTGATTCCCAGGAGCAAGAAAAGCCCGGTTGTGACCGCGGTAATAGACCAACGTATGACCCGAGAAAGTTCAGGGCTGGTCATCCGGTAAAATTCAATGAGCCCGCCCAAAGACACCAGCCAGACAAGGGTATAAAACATCCATCTTGGTGCGAAACCAATGAGTATTATAAGTATGGGCACGGCAATAATGCCGGTAATCCAGCGTTTTAAGTGCATATCATCAATCCGCTATTTTTCCCGGAAAATCATGTTTTGTGCTCTATCTGCTCGGAGGTGGCGCCGAAGCGTCTCTCCCGTTTTCCATAGTCCTCGATGGCGCGCAAGAATTCCTCTTTTCTGAAATCGGGCCAGAGGGTCGGCGTTACGTAGATCTCCGTATAAGCGATTTGCCACAAAAGGAAATTACTGATGCGATATTCCCCGCTTGTCCGAATCAGAAGGTCCGGATCGGGCATGGAAGGTGTATATAAAGAGTGGGAGATCGTCTCCTCGGTAATCTGTTCCGGGGAAATGGCCCCCTGCTGAATCTGCAAAGCAAGCGAACGAAAAGCGTCAAGGAGTTCCTGCCTTCCACCATAACTCAAGGCCAATGTCAAAACCATTTCCCGGTTTTCTGCGGTTTGTTCCATGACGTCTACCAGCGTCTCCCGGGTCTTTGCGTCGAGTTTCCTGATCCTTCCTATAGCTTGCAGACGAATGCCGTTTTCAAGCATTTCGTCAAGTTCGGTCATGAGAAACTGCCTCAGAAGTTTCATGAGTGCCCGGATTTCATACTTGGAACGCTTCCAGTTCTCTTCTGAAAACGCGTAAAGGGTCAGCCACGAAATGCCCACTTCCCGACAGGCCCGCACAACTTCCCGGACAGATTCCGCACCCACCCGGTGTCCACGGACCCTGTCCATGCCCCGGCGCTTGGCCCACCTGCCATTTCCATCCATGATAATGGCTACATGTTCCGGAAGTTTCCTTGGATCAATCAATATTTTTTCCTTTAGATAGGTTGAGCGTTACACACGATGCCTGTCCGGGCACAGCGGAAAACCGCTTGATTGGCGTTGCGAATGATGAATGAAGATGGTGAGCAGTCAGCAATTGTATTTGCGGCTGGGTTGTTTCAAAACTCCAGTATTTCCTTTTCTTTTTCTTTGGTGACGGTGTCTATTTTTTCAATAAATTCATCCGTAATCTTTTGAACCTCATCCTGCGCCTTGAAGAATTCATCCTCCGAAATATCCTTGTCGTTTTTCAACTGTTTGAACATTTCATTTGCGTCGCGCCGATGATTTCGGATAGCGATCTTGCTCTCTTCCGCCATCTTTCTCGCCAGTTTTGCAAGTTCCTTGCGCCTTTCCTCCGTCAGGGGGGGGATGGATATTCGTATCAATTTTCCGTCGTTCATGGGCGTGAGGCCCAGTTCAGATTTCAGAATGCTCTTTTCTATCTCTCCGATGATGGACTGATCCCACGGCTGAATGGTCAGAAGACGGGGCTCGGGAGCGGACAGGGAGGCAACCTGTTCGAGGGGCATGTGGGTCTCATAGCACTCTACCTTGATCCCGTCCAGGAGTGCGGTAGAGGCCCGACCAGTCCGTATCTTTTTGAAATCCTTACTGATTGCCTCAACCGTCTTGGTCATTTTTTGTCGCAGTTCAGAAAGTATCTCCTCTTTCATTGTTCTTCTCCTGTAACAAGGGTTCCCACCTCTTCCCCGGCGACTACTCGCAGGATATTCCCCTTTTTCTTCAGATTGAAAACCCTGATGGGCAGATTTTGGTCCATGGCAAGAGAAACAGCGGTTAAATCCATGACCTTCAGGTTTTTTTCCAGCACTTCCCTGTACGTCAATCTGGCAAATGATTGTGCACCGGGATTCTTTTCAGGGTCGGAATCAAATACACCGTCCACTTTCGTGGCCTTGAGCAGGATATCCGCGTCTATTTCCATGGCCCTGAGGGCAGCCGCGGTGTCCGTGGTAAAATAAGGATTTCCGGTACCCGCTCCAAAAAGAACAATTCGATCCTTGGAAAGATGGCTGATGGCCCTTCCACGAACATACGGCTCGGCGATCTTGATCATGTCGATTGCCGTCATGACCCTTGTCTCGGCCCCCAGTCGAACCAGAATTTCTCCAAGGGCCAGCGCGTTGATGATGGTGGCCAGCATGCCCATGTGATCGGCCCGCACCCTCCCCACACCGTACGCCGAGGATTCAAGGCCTCTGAAAATATTGCCGCCTCCAATAACAATGGCAATTTGAATGCCTTTCGCATGGACAGACACAATCTCTTCACCGACTGCCCGCAGGACGGAAGGATCAATGCCGTAGGCATGATCACCCATGAGAGCCTCACCGCTCAGTTTGAGCATGACGCGCTTGAATGGTGGGGAGGTTCTATGCATCCTCCTCCCCAAGCTGAAAGCGCACGAATCGCTTTATCACGATGTTTTCTCCGGTCTTCGCCATCATTTCATTTGCCAAATCCTGCACCGTGATATCCGGGTTCTTGACGAAGGGTTGTTCAAGGAGGCATGCTTCACTATAGAACTTTTTCAACTTCCCTTCTACAATCTTCTCGATCACTTTTTCGGGTTTGCCCGTCTCTCGCGCCTGGCTGGCATAGATCTCTTTTTCTTTTTGAATGGTCTCCTCGGGGATCCGTTCCCGGTCAATGGCCACAGGATTCGTAGCGGCAATCTGCATGGCCAGGTCCCGGACAAAATTCGTAAAATCCTCTGTTTTTCCGGTAAAGTCGGTTTCGCAGTTTACCTCCACGAGCACACCTATCTTTCCTCCGCCGTGGATATACGATTGTACCTGTCCCTGGGAGGTCACCCTGCCGCCCCGTTTCTTGGCGGTGGCGATGCCTTTTTTCCTCAGATATTCGATTGATTTCTGGATGTTCCCTTCACATTCAGTGAGGGCTTCCTTGCAATCCATAATGCCAACGGCGGTTTTGTCACGTAATTCCTTAATAAGTGCTGCAGATATTTCCAATGTTCAATTCCTCCACAGATTTTTTCCCCGGTCAAAGGGGGTAACAAAAATGGGCTATCTGGACCCTGATTTTTTCTGTATGGGAAAGGCGTCCTCACGGGGAGGCCTCTGATTCCCTCTTCTCCTGCACAACGCTTGCCTGTTCAAGAGGAACAAGCGGGCAGAGCGCTGAAAGTGTTTGTCAGCTATTCAGAGGCTGCTTCAGCGGATTCCGGAGCTTCTTCAGGTGCTTCCTGTTTCTTGGAAACGATAATCACTTCCGGTCCTTCTGCTGCGCCTTCCTCCGGAACCGGGGCTTCAGCTTCCCCTTCTTCTTTTTCCTGTTGCTGCTCCGCCTCGGCCCGCAGCCGCTCCTCTGCCAGATTATGCCCTTCAATACAGGCATCGGCAATCTTTGAACAGATCAGCCGTATGGCACGGATAGCATCATCATTTCCGGGTATGATAAAATCGATTTCATCAGGATCACAGTTCGTGTCCGCGATGGCAACGACCGGAATACCCAGTTTTCTCGCCTCCTTCACCGCGATTCTTTCCCGCTTGGGATCAACCACAAACACGGCCCCGGGCAGTTCATCCATGTTTTTGATGCCCCCGAGGTTCTTTTCGAGTTTTCCCAGTTCCTTTTCCATTTTGAGGGCTTCTTTCTTGGTATATCGGCTGATGGTGCCGTCATTTTTCATGGCTTCGAGTTCCTTGAGCCGGGTCACGCTTTTTTGGATCGTCTGAAAATTAGTGAGGGTTCCGCCAAGCCACCTGTTTACCATGTAAAACATACCGCATCGCTCGCTCTCTTCCACAATGGAATCGTGGGCCTGTTTTTTTGTGCCCACAAAGAGAACCGAGTACCCGTCGGCCACGATTCTGGTGATGAAATCATAGGCCGTTCTGAAAAGCCTGACCGTTTTTTGAAGGTCAATAATGTGGATCCCGTTCCTGGCCCCGAATATGTACGGTTTCATTTTCGGGTTCCATCGCCTGGTCTGGTGTCCGAAATGGACGCCTGCTTCCAGGAGTTGTTTCATATTAATTGCCAGCATACTTTCCTCCTTTTCTCGGGAGATAGCGCAGTATCCCCCTCCCACAGTTTTTCCTCGATCCAGATCAAAGAACACCCTCGCGGGCAACGGGCACCGGGGCTGTCTGGATCTGCGAATTTTTTTACGCACATGCCGCCTTCCACCACTGTTTCCCTGTCAAGCAGGGCCTTGCAGTTTCCGCCTGGAACTGCTATGTTCTATGGCGGAGCCTTCCGGGGAGCGTTTCCGGAGCAGAAGCGTAAATAATGTAAGCAGATATAAATAGCACCGAAGAGCTTTTTGTGCAAGAAAAAAGTATGATCATGGGAACAGTGAACAGAAATGAAATAAGGCGTGCCCTGGATCGGATGGAGCGAGGGATCACTCGATCAGTTATTCGCTGGAAATACAAGAAAGACGGCAGGCCCCTGCCTCCGGATGATGCCCTGGAAGGTCAGTCAAAACAGGTGATTGACCAGGCGCACAAGATCATCGCCAGGAGAGGCAGGAGCGTGTGGAGTGAATTCAAGAGTGTGTATGCAAAGCAAAAAAACAAGAAGGAGGACGACGGTTGAAAGACAGGAAGTCCCTTCGAGAAATACGGGTTGCGCTTGACCGTTCCGAGCAGAAAAGGCTGTCTCCCCTCGCGTGCCTGAGTAGTGATGCTGTAAGAATAAAAGAAGAGCCGGCCGTGAATGGGGGACACCGGCAGAATTTTTCCATCGACGCGGACCGTATCCTTCATTCACTGGCCTACTCGCGCTACATAGACAAGACCCAGGTGTTTTATCTCATCAAGAACGACCACATCACCCACCGGGTATTGCACGTTCAGCTGGTCTCGAAAATCGGTCGTACCATAGGGCGCTTGCTGAGACTGAATGAGGACCTCATCGAGGCCATTGCCCTGGGGCATGATATCGGCCACACCCCGTTCGGCCATGACGGCGAAAAATTTCTCTCCCAACTCTGTCAACAGCACCAAATAGGTCCCTTTCTCCACAATATTCAAGGGGTGCGATTCCTGCAGGAAATTGAACGGAAGGGAAGAGGATGGAATCTCACCCTCCAGGTTCTCGACGGGATTTTTTGCCATGACGGGGAAATCCATTCCCAGGCCCTTGAACCGAAGAGAGAGAAAAATTTTGAAATGCTCAACCGGGAAATGGCACAGAAGTCTGCGGACACCTTGCGCGACATGTGGCCGATGACCCTGGAAGGCTGCGTGGTGAGAATGGCGGACAGCATCAGTTATGTGGGGCGGGATATCGAGGATGCCATTCGACTCGGGCTCATTCATCGAAACGATCTGCCCCGGAGTTGTAAAGAGGTCCTGGGGGACTCCAACGGGACTATTGTCTACCGGCTGGTAGAAGACCTGGTGGCCAGCAGTCTTGACAAGCCGTATCTCCGGTTCAGTGAGGTGGTGGGAGAAGCCTTGCGGCAACTCAAGGCCTTTAACCAGGAGAATATTTATCGGAATCCCAAGGTAAAAGATCAGACGGAAAAGGTGCGGCTCATGTTCGAACTCCTTTTTGAGAGATATCTCAGCGATCTTGAAAAGGAGAATGAGTCATCGGATATCTACCATGAATTTCTTGCGGGAATGTCTCCGAATTATAAAGCAAAAACACCTCCTGCAGGTATCGTTCGTGATTTTATTGCCGGCATGACGGATGAGTATTTTCTGGAACAATGCAGGAAAAATCTTATCCCACAAGTCAGAACCAAGCGTTTTTTTGAACACAGGGACCAGGCATAGACACGGCGCCTGTTCGTATCTTCATGCTATAGATTTGAGCTCCGGCATTTGGTCAATTCCGGCTTGTCCGGCTTAGGGTTTTTCGAAATAGAGGTTGACAAAAAACAATCGAATCAGTAAAGGGTATGGGCGTGATGTTGACTTCCGGGAAGGTCAATAGTATTCTCCTGTTTGTCGAAAATAGGGAACATTTTTGTTGCTCAATAAATCCAACCGATTTTATTCCACATCTAGAACCGAGAAGTTCATCATTTAGCGAGAATGGAGGCCAGATCATATGGTGCAAGTGGGAGAGGTGAAAGAGGGCGACACTCTCTTAAGACTCGAAGATATCCACATGTATTTTGGGAAAGTGGCCGCCCTGGCCGGCGTGAGCCTTGATGTGAAAAAAGGTGAGATCCATTCCATCATCGGACCGAATGGTGCTGGAAAAACGGTGATGATGAACTGCATCAACGGACTGTACCGGCCCCAGAAGGGAGATATCTACTACAAAGGTGTGGAGATCAATCATCTCCGGCCGTATAACCGCGCGGAGCTGGGTATTTCGCGGACATTTCAGAAGATCGAATTATTCGGGGGCATGACGGTCCTTGACAACATCCGGCTGGGCAGGCATATACACCTCAAGTCAGGCATCGTGAGCGGCTCCATATATGTCGGCAAGACAAAACAGGAAGAACTGGAATCCAGGAAATTCATTGAGGAAGAAATCATTGACCTCCTCGAAATAGAGAGTATCCGGGATAAGACCGTCCACATGTTGCCGTACGGTCTTCAAAAACGGGTTGAACTGGGAAGGGCTCTTGCCCTGAATCCGGAGCTTCTTCTCCTCGACGAGCCCCTGGCGGGCCTCAATCTGGAGGAAGTGGAAGATATGGCGCGTTTCATCCTGGACATCAATGAGGAACCGCGCTGGAAGGTGACCTGCATCCTGGTTGAACATGATATGGGTGTGGTTATGGATATCTCTCACCGCGTCTTCGTATTGAATTTCGGGAACAAGATTACGGACGGACCACCGGAGGAGGTCCAGAAAAATCCAGATGTTATTAAAGCCTACCTGGGTGAAGAGGACTTGTATTCCACAAGGAGGTAGTAAACCATATGAGCAGCCCTGACATAGAGATTACAAAGGACCTCACCATACCGAAGTTATTCTCGAGGCAGTGCAAGAAATACGGAACAAAAAAGGTTGCCATGCGTGAAAAGGAATTCGGGATCTGGTGTCCCTTTACCTGGCAGGATTACTATGACAACGTCAAGTACCTGTGTCTGGGCATGATCAGTCTGGGCCTGGAGCCCGGAGATAAGGTCGCCATGATCGGTGATAACAGG
>JAFDGR010000397.1 GCA_019309145.1 Deltaproteobacteria bacterium
TATCTCACGTCAGCATCCCGGGAAATGCATACTCCCGGCCTGGTCCTGGCTGAAGAAGCAAGTGCTCCCGGCAAACAGGAAATCCCCCTGAGTGAAAAGCTTCGCAAGAAGGAGAAGGAACTGCGGGATCGGGAAGATCGAGTGAAAAAAAGGGAGAATGAGCTCCAGCTTCTCCAGGACAAGATAGATGCGAGGATGTCCGAACTCAATGATCTGCAGACGAAATTGCTCAATTTTTCCAAGAAACTGGCACAGCGGGAAAAGGCCCTGAAAGACGCTCAGATGAGCCATCTGGTTGCCCTCTATAGTGCCATGGACCCGGGAAAAGCGGCCGCGATCATGGATAAACTGAATCTGAAAACCGTGGTACGTATTCTCAAGTACATGAAAGGGAAAAACGCGGGCAAGATCATGGCAATGATGGATCCTGACCGGGGAGCCACCATCAGCGAAGCCCTCAGCAAAAGCAACTAGCACTGCCTTCCCCCACCGTCTTACCCTGTCCCATTTCACCAGTCCGGGACACTCGAAATCGAAAAAAGACATCACCCCCTGGGCTTTCTATTGTCATTGTTGAAGCGGAATTTTTTGCCCCCGGAGAAGCAGGGACATGGAAAATATTACCTTTTATCCCAACAGACCGGGCACTTTTTGGTGGGCTTCTGTTCTGGTAACCAATTGAAATAGAATATAAAAAGAGGGTTCCAGGGTTTTTGGCATACCCGTTGCTCCACTGAGCAGTGAAGTGCAAGCAAACCGATAAACGGAGAAAGGCATGGATCAAGCATTCGCGCTGAATCTATTTTCAGACCTGGGATTTTCAGGAAGTGCGGTAAGACCTCAGAGCCCGGAGGGAATCAGTGAAGGCCTGTTCAAGAGTCTCCTCACAAAGGAAGGCCGAATAACTTCGAGCTCCCGGGAAAAGGGGATTGCAGAGGACCTTGAGGACACGGGCATGCCTCTGGGAATGGTTTCGTGGGACCCGGGTGATGAAGAGCAGTTGACCACCTATTTGCAGGGGAAAGGGATCTCCGAAGAAGAGGTGGCCTCCTCTATCAGAGGGGCGAGGGATGGAGATGGTTCCATTCACCTGGATCGATTGATGGCGTCATTAGACGGCCGCAAAGATGTTGGGCCCGGGAGCAAAGGAGGTCTGACGGTTGCATCACGGGATGTCCCACGATTCCAGGAGTTCCTTTTCAGAATGGGGCTCGGCGCCGGGGATGTCAAATCCCTGATTGAGCGGGGAAGCGATGGAAAAGGGAACGTTTTGCTTTCAAAAATTGTCGCGGCCCTTTCTCAGAAACTCCCGGATATTGATTCACCGGAAAAACTTGCCGCTCTTCTCTCCCGGTTCGGTATCACGTGCTGTTCAAGTGACGTGGCGCACTGCATAAGCGCTGCTGAACTGAAGGCGTTTATGCATGCATTCGCTGATACATCATCGGAGGATGCACAGAAGCAGATCAAGACGGTCCTGGCGCAACTCCTGCGGGAAAAGGGGGTCCCGCCTGAAAAGGTGAAGTCATTCCTGGAGGGCATCAACGTCACGTACGCGAAAAGTGTTTCCGGATCCCATGCAGCGAAGGCCGGGGAGTTTGGCCTGTGGAATGGCTTGGTCCTCAGGCAGCAGCACAACATGAAAAATGACCCATGGACTGAAAAGATCCTGGCAATACTGAAGGATGCCCGTACCGGCGCGCAGCAGCTCGACGACAAGCAAGGAGATTTTCTCCGATCTTTTCTTTCCGGGGGAGAAGATCAGCTCAATCTCACGAACAAATTCGTATCTGAACGGATTGCATCCCTGCTGCGTGCCGGGGAAGAGGGATCTTCTTCAAAAGGGCACCGAAACCTGAACGGGCACGGATTTGATGGAAGGAATTCGTTTGCCTCGGGTGAGACATTTATCAAAACAGCTCTCCAGGGCCCAGGGTCTGACCGTGTATTGCATACGTCACCCCATGCGGGTATCTTCGCGCGTGCTCTTGACTATGCGCAAGGCGCGTCTCCGGTTTCATCAATCCTGGATAGAATGCAATGGA
>JAFDGR010000008.1 GCA_019309145.1 Deltaproteobacteria bacterium
GTCAATGATTTTTTCAACAATATTCACCAGGCGAATTTGTTCAAGATCGTTCCGAAATATGCAGAAACAGAACTGCTGCCCAAGTTTTCAACATCTGGACATGAACATGACCAGGAAAGAAAGGTCCACCGGGTGACCGAGATTTTCCTGCGGGAGCGTATCGCATCCTCCCTTGGTTTGCAGCAGTTGGACCACTTTCTGGCCAGGATTCTCATGACACTCCATCACCAGCGGGAAATGCTCCCGAGAGAAAACCTGCAACTTCTTCTGAGTTATGATCCGAAAAAGGCCGTGACCTCTATCGGTTCCAGTACCAAGGGTGTCGCGGATATCATCCACCTCGGCAACAAGGGCCTGAATCTGGTGAGGATCAAGAACTACGGACTCCCGGTTCCTCCGGGATTTATCATTACCACAGAAGTATTCCGCTGCCGTGCAATCATTGAGGAATATCCCCCTGCGAGACGTAATTTTGAAGAGCAGCTCTTCAGCATGGTGAGACAATTGGAGCGGGAAACGGGAAAATCGTTCGGAGATCCGAAAAACCCGCTGCTCCTGTCGGTCAGAAGCGGGTCCGCCATATCACAACCCGGCATGATGAATACGTTTGTGAACGTGGGTATCAATGAGGACATTGTCCATGGCTTGATAAAGAATACCGGCAACCAGTGGTTCGGCTGGGATACCTATCGCCGATTCCTGCAGTCCTTTGGCATGGGATACGGGCTTGAGAGGGATGCCTTTGATGAGATTATCGCGCGCTCCAAGGAGCGTCTTGGAATTCCCTTCAAGAGGGAATTTTCCGGGGCGCAGATGAAGCTGATTGGGCTGGAGTACCGGACGCTCTTGAAAGAAAACGGGCTCAATCCGGACATGTCGCCCCGGGAGCAACTGCTCGTGGCCATCAGGAAGGTATTCGACTCATGGTATTCCCCCAAGGCGAATACGTATCGCAAGATTATGGGCATTTCAGATGATTGGGGGACTGCGGTGACGGTCCAGGTGATGGTTTTTGGAAATTTTTCGGCCAGCGCGGGATCAGGGGTGTTTTTTACGCATAATCCCCGGTGGTCCGGGGATATGCTGGTACCATGGGGTGACTTCACGCCCGGAAACCAGGGAGAAGACGTGGTCTCCGGTCTTGTGCGGACCCACCCGATTTCCATACGGCAGGCAGAGGCCGAAAACCGGGATCCTGCGACCAGCCTTGAGACCCTCTTCCCTGCCATTTATCATTCCCTGAGGGAGTGGTCCAAGGAGTTGGTTTACGAACACCGGTGGAGCCCGCAGGAGATGGAATTCACCTTTGAAGGCCCCCGGGAAGAGGACCTGTATTTTTTACAGACCCGTGACATGGGCATGCGGGAAAGGAAAACAGAATCTTCCTTTGAACCCGGAACCGGACCTCTTCCCCCGGTTCTGGGCCATGGCATCGGGGTGAGCGGCGGCGCCATGTCAGGGCGCATTGTTTTCAGTATCGAGGAAATCACCAGGTGGCGGCAGGAGGAGCCGGGCACATCCCTCATCCTGCTCCGAAATGATACGGTCCCTGATGATATTCGGGAGATCTACCAGGCGGACGGGCTTCTGACGGCACGGGGAGGATCCACCTCCCATGCGGCCATTGTTGCCCATCGCCTTGGAAAGACATGTGTTGTGGGCTGCTCCCGGTTGACCTGCGTGGAGCGGGACCGCATGTGTATCATCGGAGGCAGGAAACTGGGCCCCGGAGACTACCTCAGTATCGATGGAAGGGAAGGATCAATTTACCTTGGAAAAATGAAGGTCAGGGAGCGTGAGGAGGTGTAGTGTTATGCGACTGGGTGTGAACGGATTGGGCAGGATAGGGAAGCTGACCCTGTGGTACCACATCGGGAGAAAATATGTTGAGGAAATAGTGGTCAACATAGGCCGGAATGTGGGCAGGTCGCTGGAAGATATCGCCCATTACCTGGAGCGGGATTCTACCTACGGTTCCCTTGGGAGCTACCTGTACGGCCACAGGGCAGGAAATGTCGTGGAGGAGATCGATGAAAAAACGGGGACGATCCGTGTGGATGGAACCAGGATTTATTTTCTCCGGGAGACGAGAAATCCAATGAAAATTCCCTGGGGGGAAAGGGACGTGCGGTTGGTGGTGGACACCACAGGAAAATTTCTCGATCCTACCCTGGGTCCGGAAGATCCAAAAGGATCGCTGCGGGGGCACCTGGAAGCCGGCGCGGAGAAGGTCATTGTTTCTGCCCCTTTCAAGATCCGGGACAAAAGCCAGCCTATTCCGGACGATGCCGTCACGACGGTGATGGGAGTGAATGAAAATGACTATGATCCGAGAATGCATCGGCTCATTTCAAGTGCCTCGTGTACAACTACCTGCCTGGCGCACATGGTAAAACCCCTGATCGATTATTTTGGATCCCAGAGTATCCTTACCGCTTCCATGGCCACTGTCCACGCGGTCACCGGCTCCCAACAGGTCCTTGACCGCCTTCCCAAGACCGGTGCCACGGACCTGCGGAAAAACCGGAGTATTCTGAACAACATCATCCTGACCACCACGGGTGCCGCGAATACCCTGGCGCTGGTGATCCCGGAGATGAAGCGGATCGGCTTTATCGCGGAATCGGTGCGGATACCCAGTACCACCGGCTCCCTGGTGATTCTGGTGGTTAATCTGCAGGAAGAGCCATCCGGTGAATTCATCGGGCGGGAGGTGATCAACAGCATTTACCGGGATGCAGCGGCACAGGATGGGCGCAAGTACCTCCAGTACACCGAGGAGCAAAATGTCTCCAGTGATATTATCGGGTTACCCCGGTGCGCGACGCTTATTGAGGGGCATGAAACCCATACCAGGACCGCTGAAGTGGAGATCGATTTAGGAAAAGTGTGCGGCATTGACGAGGGGGCGAAACCGGTGGAGAGTTCCGCCCATTTCGGCAGGATTGCCATTACCCAGGCGGTAATTTACGGGTGGTACGATAATGAACTCGGCAGCTATGTCAACATGCTGGGAGACCGAACCGTGTCCATCGCCGAGCAAATATGAGGTGCAATGAATAAGATTAGGATTCTTGCTGAAAATGTGGCCTCCCAGATTGCCGCGGGAGAGGTAGTTGAACGGCCGGCATCCGTGGTGAGAGAACTGCTGGACAACAGCATCGATGCCGGCGCACGGCGCATCCTGATCTCCGTTGAAGGGGGAGGAAAGCGGAAAATCAAGGTGAGTGATGATGGTTCCGGGATGTCGAGGGACGATTTGCTCCTCTGTGTCGAACGTCATGCCACGAGCAAGATCAGGTCTGTTTCCGATCTGTTCGCCGTGCGAACTTTGGGTTTTCGTGGAGAGGCCCTGCCGAGCATCGCCTCAGTATCTAAAATGGAAATCACCAGCCGGCCCGGAAAAGACCTAGCCGGGCATACGTTTAAACTGGCCGGGGGAAGATTTCTTTCCCTCGACGAGACCGGATGTCCGCCCGGTACGAGCGTGTTGGTGAGAGACCTTTTTTACAACCTGCCTGTCCGGAGAAAGTTCCTGAGAAGCCCTCGGACCGAGATGGAACATATTGTTGATACCGTTACCCGGTGGGCACTTCCTTTTTCTGATCGGGAATTCAGGCTTGACAGTGAACAAAAGAGAGTGGTGTATTTTCCTGCCACCGGCGACCAGGTAATCCGCCTTTCACACCTTTTCGGAAAGAAAGTCGCCGCAGCCCTTCTTGAAGCCCGAGAGAACGGTCCCGGGTTGAATATCAGTGCTTACCTTGCCCCTCCGGAATTTTCCCGGAACCGGGGAGATCGTCTCTATGTATATGTAAACCAGAGAAACATCCGGGACCGCTTCGTCACCAGGGCTGTCCTGGAAGGATACGGGCGGCGGCTCATGAAGGGACAGTATCCCCAGGGAGTCATATTCATCGACATAGACCCGTTGCAGGTGGATGTAAATATCCACCCCACGAAACAGGAGATCAGGTTCCGCGATGGACGCCTGGTGTTCCGGAAAATCGTCACCGCCATCGAGAGGACACTGTCAAGGGAATTCCAGGCATTTGTGGAAACAGAATTTTCCGGAAAAGAATCGTTTTCCCCGTTATTCGCGCATGAACCTGCCCAGGCGGAGTTTATTCCGGCCCGCCATGGCACGACACAGGGCCCCGGACCTCCGAGGGACACGCCAAGGGATGAACCGGCGATCATAGGGAATCTGGGGAATACCTATATCCTCTGCCAGGCAAGAGAAGGCCTGCTGATGGTTGATCAGCACGCGGCCCACGAGCGGGTGGTGTACGAAAAAATCAGAAACGATTTCGGGCAGGGGAAGGTGCAAACCCAGGCCCTACTGGTTCCCTTGAAACTCGAGTTTTCCCTGAAAGAAGCAAAGATACTCGCTGAAAAGGGAAGCCTGCTTTCCCGGTTCGGCATTGAACTGGAGCATTTCGGCGGCAACACGTTTCTGCTGAGAGAGGTACCCGCGCTGCTCTCCCGGGTAAACTGGGAAGACTTCCTCTCGGAGCTTATTCCTGACCTGGAAAAGGGCATGTTGCAAGACCAGGCCGCGGTTGATGAGATGTTTATGCTCATGGCATGTCACAGCGCAATCCGGGCAAGACATTCGCTTACCCATGAAGAGATGTCGCATTTGCTCCGACAACTGCTGGAAATGGACCTGCCCTCCAATTGCCCGCATGGAAGACCCATTTTTCGCTATCTCACCTATGCTGAAATTGAAAAGATGTTCAAACGGGTTGTTTAGTACCTTGGAAGAAAATTGGTTCATTTCCGGTTTATCCGGGGTAGGTTTTAAGATGGGGAAAAAAACGAAGGAACTGCCCAAGCTTATTATTATTGCCGGACCCACCGCCAGCGGGAAGACGAGCGTCTCCGTGGAGCTTGCGCGCCTTTTTGACGCGGAAATCATCAACGCGGACTCTATGCAGGTATACCGGGGGATGGATATCGGGACGGCCAAGCCTTCCATTGAAGAGAGGAAGGGGGTTCCCCACCACCTCCTGGACGTGGTGAATCCCGATGAGGAGTATAATGCCGCCATCTATCGGGATATGGCTTCTGCCGCTGCGCTGGATATTATCCGGCGGGGAAGGCGGGCCATGGTGGTGGGCGGAACAGGGCTTTACATAAAGAGCCTGCTGGGAGGGCTTTTCCAGTGCCCGCCGGCGGCTCCGGAGATCCGGGAGTCATTGACAAGAGAATGGGAATCTGCAGGACCCCGTGCGCTTTATGAGCGACTGGAGCGGTTAGATCCGCAGAGCGCGAGAAACATTCACCCCAATGACCGGGTGCGGGTTCTCCGTGCGCTTGAAGTCATTTCCCTGACAAACCGGCCCCCCTCCGCGTTAAGCCGGGAGCATGGATTTTCTGACCACGCATTCAATGCCTTGAAATTTTGTCTCAAGAGGGATCGGGAGGAGCTCTACCATCGCGTCAACACGAGAACCATTGCGATGATAGAGGCCGGGCTTCTTGTGGAGACGGAAAGCCTGCTGAGGAAGGGATACAGCCCCCGGCTGAAGCCCCTCCAGGCCATCGGCTACAAACAGGCGGTGGAATACCTGGAAGGGCGCTTTTCACTGGAAAAAACCATAGAGAAGATCCAGCGGGAGACGAGAAGGTATGCCAAGAGACAACTTACCTGGTTTCGCGCTGATCCTGAATATACCTGGGTGGATCCCCGGCAGATCCATGTGTTTGTGCGGGAAATTGAAACGTTTCTTGCTCTTTCACACAGCGGTGCAGGGGGCTTTGGCCTTTGAACCCTGCTCTTGATCTTATCGCCAAGTCGCACCTTGTCATCCGTTTCAGACAGTGGTAAAAGGCACTGTAGGAGGAACGTTTTTATTGCAAACGAATAATGATCACGACCGGGAGGTCGTTCCTGCAAAGGAATGGTGAAACAGATTGAACGCATACGTCATATGGGCATCCCGGGCAGGAGAGTGATGAAAAACAGGCTCCGGTCCGCAGCGCTCATGGTTTTACTGGTCCTTCTATTTTATCCCTCGCTCTCAGGGGCAGGGATCTATGTGGAAACGCTGGCGACGGGAAGGATAGACTGGTCCAATGGCGTCGTGGAAGCGATTGGCATTGGAGTTCCTCCCCGGAAAATTGCAAACCAGGCACAGGCACGCACCCTGGCCCTGCAACAGGCCAGGGTGCTCGCGGCGAGAAACATACTCAAGACGCTCAAAACGCTTCGGATTGACCGTGATTCCCTGGCAAAAGACATGATGTTGAAACATGGCTTTCTTGGCGATCAACTGAAGAAGCTGGTGTACCATGCCGCAGAGAGGGAGATATTTTTTCTGCCGCGGAACAGGGTGAAGATGATTCTTACGGTGGGCATCAGGTGCGGGCTCGCGGATATCCTTCTGCCGGAGAGTATCCGGGAAATCGACCATATTAAGGGGGGAATACCTGAGAAAAAGGGGAATTCATCGGAGTCCCGGGAAAAGAAGGCATTCACCGGGCTGGTCATTGACTGCCGGGGACTGAAAGTAACACCCGCCCTCGTACCCCACGTCCTGGATGAAGAGGGTAACGAGATTTATGGTCCGGCCATCGTCACCAGAAGAGAGGCACTCCGGAAAGGAGTGGCGAGGTATGAGAAAAGAATTGAGGATGCCCTCCGCGACCCGAGAATCGGCGCGAATCCCCTGAAGGTGAAAGCGGTGCGGGCAAGCGGGAGGAACTCGTGTGATATTGTTCTTTCGAATGCGGATGCCGCACGGATTATTGAGACACCTGCGAATCTTGGTTTTTTGCGGTCGGCGGGCGTCATTATCGTTCTGGATTGAGGGCTCGGATTGGTATTCCAGGAAGAGGAGTATTTCCTTCAAATAGTAAGGAGATGGTTATGAATACGCCGAGAAGCTGGTTGTATCCTGGTCTGTTGTTCGTCGTCTCTGTTTTCATCCTGACAGGGTGCAGCGGACAGCATACGACTTTGCAGAGTTTTCTTGATACACCAAAACATCACGCGTCAAACGGCTTCAGCTTCCTGGTCCGTGGGCAAATGAGCGATGCGGAACGCGAATTTCAAGCCGCCCTCCGGCTCGATCATTCCTTTTCTCAGGCCCATTGCGGCCTTGGCCTTATCGCCGGAATCAGAAAAGATTATCCCTTGGCCTTTCAAGCCATGGCACTGGCCAAGCACTATGCCAAGACCGAGAAAGACCGGGCGATGTTCGCGGTGGGAGAAATGCGTCTGCATACCATGAAGAAGGGGGAGGCGTGGTTGGATCATGTGGAGGTTTTTTTTGAGGATGCGATAAAAAATGTCCCGGACTCCCCGGAGGCCTATTATTACCTTGGTCTTGCCTTGAAGCAGGCGCACAGGTTCCAGGATGCGGAAAAGGCCTTCAAAAAGGTCATGGCGCTCAATTCCCGCCTGTTTTGGCAGACGAAGAGAGAATTAAGAATAGTGAGAAAAGTTATCAGCGCTATGCCGGGGTCTCTTGCGGGGAAGAATATTGCGTTGAAAAATGCAATAACAAGGGCTGATGTGGCGGCACTGGTCGTTGAAGAATTGAAGCTGGACAAGATTTACCAGGAATTGGCTCGTCATGAAAAGAGCTTTCGACTACCGCAAGGGTTGCATGAGCAATCCGAACTTCCGGCGCTTCCCGCCGACGTGACGGCCCATCCCTTGCGGGAGGATATCGAGATTGCGCTCCAATTGGGCGTGCATGGTCTCGGATGCTTTCCCGACGGTTCCTTTCGACCGGAACAGCCGGTTACCCGGGCTGAATACGCGGTAGTCCTGGGGAGTATTATGAGTGTCATCCGACAGGACCCCACATTAACCACGCGTTTCAGCGGAAGAGCATCGCCGTTTTCGGACATCGGAAACGATGACCCCTCCTTCAACGCGGTGATGCTTTGTACGGCAGAGACGGCCATTATGGAACCGGGGGAAGGGGTTTTCAATCCCTGGGGAAACATTTCCGGCGCCGATGCAGTGCTGGCTCTTCGAAAACTCAAAAAAGTACTGGATATCCATTGAGTCTTGAAAAACCTGGCCTGCGAAGGCCGTGGAGGGTGTACCCATTGAGACGATCAATAAGACTTATCCTTTTTATGCTGTGTACCTTTGGACTCGTTTATTCATCTGGTTTTTTCCCCCGCGCAGCTCTCGGGAAAGAAAAAATCAGCGATGAGATCCTGGCCATGGGAACGGCAAAAGTGGTCCAGGAGAACATGGCGGCTGCAAAGTCGGAAGCCCTTTCCAATGCCATGGGAAAGGCCATGGAAGAGTATCTGATCCTTCGTCTTGGGGAGGCCGGGGTGATCAACAATTTTGAGCGTGTGGTCAGGGAAATAGTGCCATCCTTGCATGAAGGAATAGAAAATTTTCATATCCTGGCTGAAAACACGGGCGGCGATGTATACCAGGTGCTGGTGAAAGTAAAGGTCAATGAGAAGGTGATCGATGAAAAATTGCGATTCAGCGGGATTGCCCTTGAGAAAGCGTCCCAGAGCAAAATCCTTTTCATGATTTCAGAATTCAAGGAGGGGGGAACGCAGTACTGGTGGAAAGGCCCTGATTTCTTTTCCGTCTTGAATCAGGCAGAGGTGCTTCTTTATAATGTTTTTCAGGAACGCGGCTTCATGCCCATAAACCATACGTTTGGGATTGCGGAAGGATCTTTATCTCCGGCAATGCGAAAGGGAGAACTGGACAATACCGGGGCGTTGGAATGGGGGAAGATGCTCTCTGCTGATTTTGTGATCACCGGCAAGAGTATGATTGAAGATGACCATAACATCACTCTTCATCTGCGGGTATTTTCCGTAAAAGACGGCCTGCTCCTGGCAGAAGGATCCGAAACAAGCCACAAAGATATGATCAAGGAAAGCGACGAAGAAAGCAGTGAAGTCCTTGGACGGGTGGTGCGCAAGCTTGCTGACCGGCTGATCCCGGCCATGATCTCCCTGGGAAGTGGAACCCCTGCCGGCATTCAGCACATCCAGATCACGTTGAAAGGGATGCGGAATTACCAGGAATTCAAAAACTTGCAGCGGTTCCTGAAAGAAGACCTCCCCGGCGTACAATCGGTTCGGCAGAGCCGTATGAGCCAGGGTTTGCTGAGCGTGGAAGTCGATTTTGCCGGAAGCAGGAGGCAGTTGTTGGGTCGGCTGTTGAATCAGGAAAAACTCCCCATGAAACTGGTCATTGAAAGCGCGACGGATACGCACATCATTTTACAGGTTGTTCAATAGATATTGCAGATGACGTTACCAAATTTAATCACGAGCTTGCGGATCATCCTTGCTCCCATTTTTATCATCTATCTCATTCGAGAAGATTTTCCGGCCGCGCTCGTTATTTTTATCATTGCCGGGGTAAGTGACGGGGCTGATGGACTTATCGCCCGCGTGTTTAACCAGAAGAGCAGGCTGGGCTCCTATCTTGATCCCCTGGCCGACAAGATTCTCCTCATAGCCGCCTTCGTGGTGCTGTCGGTGCGGCATTTTATTCCACCGTGGTTGACGGTGATGGCTATCAGCCGGGATATCCTTATCCTCCTCGGGGTTCTTATTCTCTTCCTCAATCGAATGGACATCATCATTCGCCCAACCATCTTGAGCAAGATAACCACGTGCCTCCAGGTGGGAACAATATTCATGGTGCTCTCGAGAGACTATCTCCCCCAGTTTTATCGTTTCACCACTCCCTTGTTCTGGTTGACAGGACTGTTTACCATCACCTCAGGACTGCATTACATGTACTATTGGTTCAAGGTCATGGGGGAATCCGTTTCCGAAGAACAATAGGGACGATCCCTCAGTCCCTTGATCCGCCTTCGCAGAAGACCACGGGCTGTGGGGCGCCCTTTGAGTGCCGGAGCAACCCAAAAGGTGAGGCGGGGGCATGGAATAGCGCTTGACAAGGAGAGCGCGTGTTGGTAATAGTTTCAGTCCGTGAAGGCACGTAGCTCAGGGGGAGAGCGCTACCCTGACACGGTAGAAGTCGTGAGTTCAAATCTCACCGTGCCTACCACCGAATGCAAGGAAGGGGTTGCGGACTGGCGCCGCGACCCCTTCTCATATGGAAAGAAGGTTTTTTCGCTTGCATTTCATTATGTTATTGTTTATAAAACAAACAATTTCATACCCATTGAACGTGTATCATTCGCAAACTGGAAAAAATGAGTCTCTTTTTTCACCTTGACTTCAACCGGGTATCCAGTTTGCGCGGCAGGGGAAACAGCGCGGAAGAACTTGAAAATTTTGCTTGCAGGGGAAACCGGAGTTTACATCTGGAGTGCGGATTCGTTGGAATGTTGAAAGTTAAGTGATCCATCAATGAGGCATCTGGGTAAGAGACGTCGTTACTTCGGATGCCTTGTTTTCTTTTGTTCCATGGTACAGCAGGGTCCGTCCATTTATGGATGGGCATGACGTGAGTAATGATATATGATCACTGTTCTCCAATCAGGATTGGAACCGAAAACCATAGAGGCGGGAAATTTGACCGCTCGCGAGGCCCTTGAACAGGCGAAGGTGAAGTCTCTGGACCGGGTCGTCGCCGTGAAGATCAATGGAGAGGCACAGGATCTTTTTGCAGACGTGCCGGAGGGTGCCGAGATTGAACCCATATACCTTGCATCTGATGAAGGATTGGAGATACTGCGGCACAGCGCTTCTCACGTCATGGCCATGGCGGTGCAGGAACTCTTCCCGGGAGTAAAGGTGACCATCGGTCCGGCTATCGAGGATGGCTTTTATTATGATTTCGACTACGAACGGCCGTTCCGGGAGGATGACCTTCCGGCCATAGAAGAAAAGATGCAGGAGATTATCAAGGCCAACCTGCCGTTCGCACGGAAGGAGATTTCATCGGAAGAGGCTATTCGCTACTTTGATGAGCGGGGAGAAAACTATAAGGTCGAATTGATCCGCGACCTGGGTGAAGAGACAGTGTCTCTGTATACCCAGGGAAGCTTCACGGATCTCTGCAGGGGGCCCCACGTTCCGAGCACGGGAAAAATCAAGGCTTTTCGCCTTACGAAAATCGCGGGAGCCTACTGGAGGGGTGACGAAAACAGGCCCATGTTAAGCCGGATATACGGCGTCGCTTTTGCGGAACGGAAAACGCTGAAGGCACACCTCCAGAGGCTGGAAGAGGCAAAAAAGAGAAACCACGCCAAGCTGGGACCGCAACTGGGCCTTTTCAGTACCCATGAAGAGATCGGCGCCGGTATGATCGTCTGGCATCCCAAGGGCATGATGCTCCGGTATTTACTGGAAGACTTTGAAATCAAAGAGCATCTGAAACGAGGTTATGAACTGGTGAAAGGACCGGAACTCCTCAAGACTGACCTCTGGAAAAAATCGGGGCACTTTGAGAATTACCGGGAAAATATGTACTTTACCACGATCGATGAGCAATCGTATGGCATTAAGCCCATGAACTGCCTCTCTCATATGCTCATTTACGGGTCGAAGATCAGGAGCTACCGGGATCTCCCGAAAAGATATTTTGAACTGGGGACCGTACACCGGCATGAGCGTTCCGGGGTCCTCCACGGTTTGCTCCGGGTGCGGGAATTTACTCAGGATGACGCCCATCTCATCTGTACGCCGGATCAATTGAACAGCGAAATCAAGGATCTTCTTGATTTTGTCCATGATATGATGGCAGTGTTTGGCTTTGCCTATGAACTGGAGGTAAGCACCCGACCCGAAAAGTCAATTGGGTCCGATGAAGACTGGGAAATGGCCACGAAGGCCCTTATCGAGGCTATTGATGAAACCGAGCTTCCCTATGAAATTAATGAGGGCGACGGTGCTTTCTACGGGCCCAAGATTGATGTGAAGCTTAATGACGCCCTTGGACGCAAATGGCAGTGCGGGACCATCCAGTGTGATTTTACCCTGCCGGAACGGTTTGACCTCGTGTATATCGGCAAAGACGGTCAAAAGCACAGGCCGGCCATGCTTCACCGGACCATACTGGGGGCTATTGAACGATTTATAGGAATTTTGATCGAGCACTATGCAGGGGCGTTCCCGGTATGGCTTGCACCGGTTCAGGCAATCATCCTGACCGTGACGGATCGCAACATACCCTTCGCGGAGAAACTGCTTGGTTCTCTCAAGAGCGCAGGGATCAGGGTGAAGGCCGATCTGAGAAACGAAAAACTGGGATTGAAGGTGCGTGAGGCCCAGTTGGAAAAAATCCCCTACATGCTTATCGTGGGGGACAGGGAGAGTGAAAGGGAAGGAATGACGCCTCGTTTGAGGGATGGAAAAAATCTCCCTTTCATGACCGCGGAGGAATTTACGCGGAGAATCAGTGAAGACGTGAAACAAAGGAGGTAGGACCATAGGCAGCAAATTTGATCGCGTGAACGTCAACGAGAATATCCGGGCACGACTGGTAAGGCTTATTTCTGTTGACGGGAAACAACTCGGGATCTTGCCCGTGCAACAAGCACTCCGGGTGGCAAGAGAGGAAGGATTTGATCTTGTAGAAGTGGCTCCTGATTCTGATCCGCCCGTCTGCCGGATCATGGATTATGGTAAATTCAAGTACCAGGCGAGCAAACGGGACCAGGAAGCGCGCAAGAAAGGACGGACTTTCCAGGTAAAGGAAATCAAGCTCCGCCCGCACACGGGCGAGCATGACCTGGGCTTCAAGATCAAGAACCTCAGGAAATTTTTGGAAAAGAAAAACCGGGTTAAGGTTTCAGTCTATTTCAGGGGGCGGGAGTTGGCTCACACGGAAATGGGCTACGAGCTTCTCCAGAAAATAGCTGAAGAAATCCAGGACGAGGGAACTGTCGAACAACCGCCGAAACAGGAAGGCAGAAACAGCATCAGCATGGTGGTCGTACCGAGATAGCCTGCTTCAAGAAGACTCATCCGGAAGAGGAAGGGAGGAATTTTTCATGCCGAAGATGAAGACAAACCGCGGAGCCGCCAAACGGTTCAAGATAACGGGTTCCGGGAAGGTTGTACGTAATAAGGCATATTCGAGTCATATTTTGACGAAGAAAAGTACCAAGCGGAAAAGAAACCTGAGAAAATCAGGCCTGGTCCACAGTACCAACCTCAAACAGGTTTCGAAGCTCATGCCGTACCGTTAAGACGATGCGATTAGCTGTTCGTCATCAGCGTTTAGCGCTGTATGAACGCTGTGCTTTACCGAGATTGTATTTTGAACTGGAGAGAAGACAATGCCGAGAGTAAAAAGAGGCTTTAAAGCCAGGAGAAGGCGAAATAAGATTTTAAAGGCCGCGAAAGGGTACCGGGGCGGCCACAGCAAGGTGTTCAGAACCGCCGCTATAGCAGTAGAAAGGGCCGGGATGTATGCATACCGGGATCGGAGAAATAAAAAGAGAGATTTCCGCCGGTTGTGGATAGTCCGCATAAATGCCGCCGCACGGGAAAACGGGTTGTCTTACAGCAGGTTGATGAGCGGGCTTCGAAAGGCCGGTGTGGAATTGGATCGCAAGGTCTTGGCTGACCTGGCGGTGAAGGATCCGTCCGCCTTTTCCGAGCTTGCCAGTATTGTTCAATCCTGAATGTTTCGCCCTCATCTTCCTCTTCCAGCGCGGAATGCCCTGGGAGGGGTGGCAGGATCACCATGAGAGAGAAACTCCTTGAAACAGAAAAAAAGGCGCTTGCCGAACTGAAGGAAATTCAGGACCAGGCATCGCTTGAGCGGTTCAGAATCTCGTACCTGGGGAAAAAAGGGGTCCTGACCACCATCATGAAGGGGCTTGGGCGTCTCGACCCAGCCCAGAGACCTGTCATCGGAAAACTGGCCAATGAGATCAAGCAGCGGCTGACCGCGCACTATGAAGAGGCGCTGGAGAAGATGAAAGCCGGCTCGGCCGGGGAGGCTGCATCCTTTGACGTGACCCTCCCGGGAAGGGAGCCGGTTTACGGCCATCTGCATCCCATCACCCAGACAATCAGGGAAGTCTGCCATATCTTCGAAAAAATGGGATTTCGGGTCGTGAAAGGGCCGAACGTGGAGCTTGATTACTATAATTTTGAGGCCCTGAACATCCCGAAAGATCACCCTGCCCGAGATATGCAGGATACGTTTTACATCTCAGAAAACGTTGTTCTCAGAACCCACACATCACCCATGCAGGTCCGTGTCATGGAGGCGCAGAAACCTCCGGTCAGCGTCATCGCTCCGGGAAAGGTCTATCGGCGGGACTCCGATGTGTCGCACACGCCCATGTTTCACCAGGTGGAAGGGCTTCTTGTTGACCGGGACGTTACCTTCGGCCAGTTAAAGGGAACCTTGACCGCGTTTGTCCGGGAAATGTTCGGAAAAGGGACGGCCTTGCGTTTCAGGCCCAGCTTTTTCCCGTTCACCGAACCAAGTGCCGAAGTGGATATTGGGTGCGTCATTTGTGGGGGAAAGGGATGCCGGACATGTGGACAGACAGGGTGGATCGAGATCCTCGGTTCGGGAATGGTCGACCCGGAAGTATATGGTTTTGTGGACTACGATCCTGAGGTTTACTCGGGATTCGCTTTTGGCATGGGGATGGAAAGGATTGCCATGCTCAAGTACGGGATTGACGATATCCAGCTTTTCTTCAAGAATGATATGCGGTTTCTCCGGCAGTTTTAGCCATCCTCTTGTGTCTTGAATATCTCCCGTTACGAGGTCACTCTAGTCATTTTGGAGACATGATGAAAGTTAGCCTGAACTGGTTAAAAGAGTACGTTGACATAAACCTGTCTCCCACAGCCCTGTGTGACGCCTTGACCATGGCGGGACTGGAGGTTGAGGGGCTCGAGGCGGTTGGAGACGGATTGAAAGGGGTGGTTGCCGCAAGAATCGTCCGGGTCGATCCCCACCCCGACGCCGATCGTCTGTCCCTCTGCCTCGTGGAAACCGGTTCGGAAACGTCACAGGTGGTGTGTGGCGCCCCGAACCTGCATGAAGGGAGCATTGTGCCACTGGCATTGCCGGGCGCCCGCCTCCCCATCGGGACAACTGTCAAGGAAAGCGAAATCCGGGGGCAGGTTTCCCGGGGAATGCTCCTTGCCGAAGACGAAATGGGGCTCACCGATGACCATACGGGAATCATGCTTCTCCCCTGGGACGTCTTCCCCGGAACCGATATAGCCTCTGTGCTGTCTCTTCCGGACTGGATCCTTGATATCGGGATTACACCCAATCGTGGTGACTGCGCCTGTGTGCTTGGGGTTGCGAGGGAAATAGCGGCAATCACTGGATCGCAACTCAGACTTCCCGCTATCGAGATTCATGAAAACGGTCCGGCCATAGAAACACTTTCTAGTGTGACCATTGAAGACCCTGTCGGGTGCCCCCGGTACGCGGCAGGAATTCTGCAGGATATAGAACTCGGTCCTTCCCCATTCTGGATGCGGTATCGGCTTTTCCAGTCAGGAGTCAGGAGCATCAGCAATATCGTCGACGTCACCAATTATGTGATGATGGAGATGGGACAGCCCCTCCATGCCTTTGATTATAACAGGCTCCAGGAAAATCGCATTGTGGTCAAGCGGGCATCTGACGGTGACGCGTTTACAACACTCGATGGACAGACCCGGGAACTCAATTCCGAGATCCTGATGATCTGTGATGCCGGTAGATTCGTGGCAATAGCCGGGATCATGGGGGGCCTCAATTCCGAAATTTTTGCGGGCACCAAAAATGTGTTGGTGGAGAGCGCCTTTTTTGACCCGGTTACTATCAGGCGAGGAGCGAAACGCTTTGGACTTTCCACAGAGGCGTCGTACCGGTTCGAGAGATGCATCGATATCGAAGGAGTCACCCGGGCGCTCAAAAGGAGTCTCGGACTTATGCAGCAATTGGGTGGTGGGAAGGTCGCCTCGGATATCCTGGATAACTACCCGCGCCCCCATGTTCCACCGAAAATTTCCTTCAGACCTGAACGCGCGAATGCTTTTCTCGGGACAAACCTTTCGAGTCAGAAAATGGCGCAATATTTTCGTTCCCTGGACATGGAGATTAAAGAAAAAAGCGATGGGAGCATCCTGGTCACCCCACCGTCATTTCGCGTTGATCTTCAGCGGGAAGTTGATTTGATCGAAGAGGTAGCGCGCCTTTATGGATATGACAATATTCCTATCTCCTCCCCCTCGGTACGACTGAGCGAGGAGCGGGAAGCGCCTGACCTGGAATTGAGTGACCAGGTGAGAACACTGGCGAGTTCTTTTGGATTCACGGAAGTTATTACTTACAGCTTTGTCTCTCCGGATTTCCTGCAATCCACTGGATCACCTGGCGGATATCACGAGGATCAGCTCGTCAAGATCATGAATCCTCTCACGACCGATCAGTCGGTGATGCGTACCTCTCTCGTACCCGGGCTTTTGACCACCTTGAGAACGAATATCGCCCATGGGGAGCGGGCACTCAGAATCTTCGAGTGGGGAAAAATATTCTTCCAGCGAAAAGAAGAGGCCCAGCCCGATGAAAAAACGTGGTTTGCGGGCATGATGAGCGGGCCTTACAGGCCCAAGGCATGGTACTGTGATGAACGTGAGGTGGATTACTACGACGCAAAGGGTGTTCTTGAAGGTCTCCTGAAAAATCTCGACATACGAGAGATTTCTTTTCAACGGGGGGCACAGTCTCCTCCCTATGACCCGGGATTTTCATCCCAGGTGCTCGTGTCCGGTGTTCTAATCGGTCATGTGGGACAGGTGTCAAGGGAGGTTATGAAAGCGTTCGATTTAGAAAACGAGAAAGCCTTCCTGTTTGATCTCGACATCCGGGCGGTCCTGGACGTTTTGCCACGGGAAAAGAGGTTCCAGCCTTTTGCCAAATATCCCGCGGTTTATCGGGATATCTCCATGGTAGTCAATCGAAGCGTGGAGAGTGGAAGGGTGCTGGAATTGATCAAGGAGGAAGGCAGAGACCTGGTTGAATCGGTCCAGATTTTCGATTACTATGAAGGGAAAAAGATGGACCCGAACGAAAAGGCCTTAGGGTTCAGGGTCTGTTACCGGTCCGCCCAAGGCACGCTGGACGGAACAAAAGTAAACCAATTGCACGAACAGATTATCGAGCGTATTCGACGTGACACGGGAGGAAGACTCCGGGAGGGGTAGGTGGTGGACTGGGTATCTGAAGATAAACGCTTTTTTCGCATTGGCGAGGTGAGCCGGATCATCGGAGTTGAACCCTATGTACTGCGCTACTGGGAGTCGGAATTCCCGCAAATAAGGCCCCGAAGGGCTGATTCCAACCAGCGCACGTATCAGCGAAAAGATCTTGAGATAATTATGGAAATTAAACGGCTCCTGTATGAAGAGAAAATGACCATCGAGGGCGCGAAGAGGAGGCTGAAGCAAAAGGGCATAGCAGCCCGCCCCACGGAGTCCATCCTCTCGGACGTGGAGCACGAACTCAAGGAAATCCTTCACATCCTTACGTAACCAGCGGCCCAAGTGCCTGCGCTGTGCGTCAGCCTATCCACCTGAGTAGTATACGTTCATGAAATCGCTCACCCCTGTTTCTCTCCTCATCGTCATCTCTTTGCTGGTCCTGTTTCTGCAATCCCCGCAAACAAGAACAGGACTCAAGTATCCCGACCGGTGCATGACCTGCCATCATGCGTTCAATGATCCGGGAAAATCTCATGCCCTTGAGTCCCTGGGTTGTGCTTCCTGTCATCTGGGCAATCCCTATTCACTGGACGAGAAAAGGGCTCATGTAGGCATGATCAAGAACCCCGGGGATTTGCGGGTGGTGGACAAAACTTGTGGAAAGCCCGCATGCCATCCGCAAATCGCTTCCCGGGTGAAACGCAGCATCATGGCAACAAACCGCGGGATCCTTCGGTCGATTCAAATGCACTGGGTCCCCTTCCAAGCAACAAGGACAAGTGTGCCGGAACTTCTTGGCCCTGCTGCTCCCACCAATCCCGCTCTTGATCATTACCGGAAAATGTGCGGAGGATGCCATCTGTGGAAAAAGCGCGGGGATCACGCTGAAGAGATCGGGTTGCGCGGCGGCGGATGCAGTGACTGCCATATCCCTGATACGGATTTCTCCGGGAAAACGCCTGGAAAGGAACAGGTCCACCCGGCTATTACCATTCACATTCCCATTGCAAATTGTGTGAAATGCCACAACCGATCCGCCCGGATAGGGCTCTCCTACAGAGGGCATTATGAATCTGCCGGCTATGGAACACCCTACGAAGGGGCGGGACTGAGCAAAAGGCGCCTCTCAGGACGGCGGTTTTTTCTCCAGGTGGACGCAGACGTGCATTTCGGAAAGGCGGGCATGTCGTGCATTGACTGCCACACCAGTACCGGGTTGATGGGAGACGGGAACGAGTATGATCAAATGGGCAAGCAGGTGGATATTACCTGCAGCGCGTGTCACGATCAGATCTTCCGGGATGACCGTGGCACGCAATCCCTTGCATCCATCCTGTTTAACGCAAACGACCGGGTCCCGCACGCGCGGGGAAGGCGTATAGGGTTCACCAGGAAGGGAACCCCCCTTTACAATCTTCAGCTCGTGGGCGGACACCCTATTTTGTTTCGTAAGAAAGACGGTAAGCCTCTGGAGCTTCAAAGTGATTCAGGAAAAAGGGCTTACCACACGCTTCCAGGGCACGAACGGCTCTCCTGTCAGTCCTGTCACAGTTCCTGGATGCCGCAATGCTACGGGTGTCATCTTGCCTACAACAAGCAAGAGCTGCAGAAGGACTGGCTCACCGGAACATTGCGCAAAGGGAGGTGGAAGGAGGCGCGTTCCTCTATGCGATTTCTCAAGCCGGCCCTTGGCGTGCGCCACAGCAGCAAGATCTTTCCTCTTTCTCCTTGCCAGGTATTTCTCCCCGATGCTGTCACGCAACAGAAAATCTTCACGGTTTCAGCTTTTGATCCCCATACAACATTGCTTCAATCAAGGTCGTGCGTTGACTGCCACGGCGATCCCAAGACCCTTGGCCTGGGAGAGGGGATTCTGTGGATGAAAAACGGCACATGGACCTTCAGGCCCACCTATGATGCAGCCGCATCACCGCTTGGTATTTCGTTCCCATTGGACGGGGTTATACAGCAGGCGGAAAAACAATCCGAGAATACTATTGCGGAAACAGCGAGACCGTTCAACCGGTCCGAGGTGGATCGTATTCTGTCGGTAAACGGCTGCCTCGGGTGCCATAAGCGATATGATGACCCCATTTTTAGGGACTTCAGCACGAGCCTGAAGGTGTTCAAGGCGAAAGAAGACCTCCCATGCAAGAGATGACGAAAAGCATCCTGCGTTTTTTCCTTTTCTTTTTTCTCCTCTTTGGGCCTTCCACTGCCTCCGGGGAAATGAAGCAAGGGAGCGAGGACTACAGTCATTGTCTTGCATGCCACCAGGGCATTCAATCCACCAGCAGAAACCATAAAGGCCTTTCCTGCGTCTCCTGCCATGTCAGGCCCGGAGACCGAAGAAAGGATGCGCTCAAGACCCACGAGGTTATTGTCAGGAATCCGTCACTCCCTTCCTCAGTAAGGACTTTTTGTGGAGAATGCCATAACGAGGAGATCCAAAGGGTTTCCACGTCGCTCCATTCCACCCTTGCCGGTGTTCTTAATCAGACCCGGTACTTGTGGGGTGCGCAGAAGACGGCCGCTCCGGCCATTTTTGGCTTGGGAGAATCATTAGAACCGTTGCCCACGGTGGATCAGGACGTCTACCCTGACAAACCCGGCCTGCTGGTAGATGATTTCCTCCGGCGGCGATGTCTGCGGTGCCACATACACGGGAAAGGGATCGGTGGAAAAGGGCTTTATCGGGCGGGCGGTTGCGCTGCTTGCCATGTCCTGTATGGGGATGATGGTGTTTATCGGGGGAAAGATCGGGCCATTCCAAAACACGCAAAGGGGTACCCTATCACCCATTCCTTCACCACACGCATTCCCAACACCCAGTGCCTCCATTGCCATAATCACAATCATGTGGGGGGGGATTATGAAGGGCTTTTTGAGCACGATTACAGCTCCACCTATCGTTCCCCCATTATTGACGGAAAACCTGTACCCTCGCTATACGGGGCATGGTATCATCACCTGGCAAAGGATATTCATGCTGAAAAGGGCCTCTGGTGTATTGATTGCCATCACCAGAAAAATGTCATGGGAGACGGAAAGATCTACAGCTATGCGCTCCAGGTTCCCACGCGTACCTGTGAGGGATGTCACGGCGGATTTGGAGAAAAGCATCCTGTAACCAGTGGGATTCCCTTGCGCGCAGCCGGTGGAAAAGTGACGCGCAGGATACCGCCTTTTTCAAAGAAGCCGGTGGCTCATCGAATTCCTGAGCACGCACGGGTTCGATGTAGTGCGTGCCACGCCCAGTGGACGTTCCTCGATTTCGGGTTGAGCGTGATCCGTGAAGACGCGTCGCACGGGTATAAATGGTATGGTCTGACTGCCCAGGGCGATCCTTCGCTTGAGCTGAAACTCGAAGAGTCAATGGGAAGTCCAGTGGGCGCCCCTGTTTTTTCCAAGGATTTTATTTCAGGAGAAAGAAGGCCGGGAATTTGGTCCCAGGGATGGCGGTTCAGGCGGTGGGAGTGGTTCGTGCTGGGTGTTGACCATGAGGACCGCTACACTCTCCTGCGGCCCCTTTACCAATATCTCGTCAGTTATGTTGACCGGCTGGGAAACGTTGTCCTGGACAGTGTTGTCCCCGGGAGGGGAGATGGAAGCGGCCGTGGGTGGGCCTGGGCCCCGTATGTCCCTCATACAATCGCGCCGGTCGGGCGTCAATGTGATTCCTGCCACCGGAATCCCGTTGCAGCAGGGCTTGCAGCAAAGAAGGGGTTCAGTCCAGATACGCGCTTGAGGATCCCTTCTCCGCCTCCTGTTGCGTCCATGCGACTCCTGAACAAGCATGAAACAGAGAGACTCCTCCACCCCTCAAGACGCTGGGGAAGAGAGCGGTTGAAATCCCTTATGAGCAGATAAAGACTTGCAGGGGCAGGCGGGTAATCTTTCGGTGCCCGTTTTTTGTGACAACAACAACATCCCTGGAGCGCAGGGAATACCGATCATCAACGCGGGTTTCTGAAAACAAGGAGAGCACCATGCCTTGCTCAAGGATCTCTTCGTTTCCTTCAGCAATGATGGGAGGTTCAACCAATTCCAGTCCGATTCCATTGCCAAGTATCCTTTTCCTGCCGGTCCCACGGCCTGGATTGTTTTGATCTACGCCCAAAGCGCTTGCCTTTTGGAGCGAAAGCTGAAACAGCCTGGCCGGGGATATCCCGGCCTTGACCTCTGCCACGATTTCGCCCTGGAGATCCAGGAGACGCTTTACCCTCTCATTGAATGCTCGCGGCAGGGGACCGATGGAGGAAATCCTCGCTTCATGCATATGGTAGCCGTTCAGGAAAAACCTGGATTCCAGCGTGATGGGTTCTCCCCGGTGCAAGCTCGTTTTCGGCTCAATTGCAAGGCAATTTCCTTCCCGGATGGAGGGGAGAGCGAGAACGCTGTTCGCCCCCCCCTCGGATTCGGCAACGTGAGAGACGGAAAACCCGGCTTTCTGATAGTCCCTGATACGAAGGGCCGCCCCGTGCCCGATAGCCCGTGCAAATGATTCTGCCCGGGTGGATACCTCCACATCCGTGGCACCTTCTTTCACATATTTTCCGATGTAATCAAACAATTGCAGGGATTTTTCCGCTGCTCGTTCCATCTGGGCCAATTCCCATGCAGATTTTATGGAACGGACCGCGTGGATCGCGGGAGATCCGTCCACGCATTCCGCGTCCGCAAATAACTTCTTGTAGAATTGAAACTCCCGCATGGGCATGACATCCCACTCGAAACCGAGCCGAGCCGGGGGTGTTCCCTGGTGATCTATGATTATTCCAGGGATTTCCCTGATGGATTGAATGGGTAGAATGGTATGGAGAGGAGATTCTTCAAGGGCTCTTGGGAGGAACTTTTTCACGAGGAGCAGTGGTTTGCCTTCAGCCGGGATAAAAACAGATGCATGTTGGGCGGTTCCGGAAAAGTAGAGGACATCCACTCGTTGGACAATGAAGAGGGCGTCCATGTTTTTGGCCCGCATCTCCTGTTGCACGCGGTGTATGCGCCGCTGAATTTCCTCTGCCGGCACCTTGAATACATTGCGGTTTGATTTGTCTTCCATCATTTCCACGGATAGCGTATAATAATAAATTATTTTTGTCCAAAATCGGTGTTTCTGGCAGAGCAGGGGAACGGGATGTTCCCGAGGCGGCGTCATCAGGCACTCAACATATTGAGTGCCTGATCCGCAGTGAGCGGAGCCAGGGACGGCGGAGCGAACGAAGCAGAGGGAATATGCCGGTTCCATGCTTTCCGGGCTCACGTTGACAACCTGATTCTCAAACAATGGTTTTAAGATTTTATCCTATTGAAATCATAGAGTTTCATTCCCTTTGCAAAATTATTTTGATCAGCAGTATAATATATGAAAGTGCAAATGATACTGTCCAAAACGCCGTACGATATGTCAAAGGAAAAAGTTCCTCTTGCGCTCAAGGTTGCTGGAATATTTCATGAGATCGGGTAGGATCGCATGTTAACTGAAGAAGGAATTATTGAAAAAGTGTACGGGAACCGGGCCACGGTGCTTCTCAGGAGGAGTTCGGCGTGCGCCCATTGTGAATCTCAAGGGGCTTGCGAAGTAGCGGATGAGAAGAACATGCACGTGGTGCTGGCAAATGAACTCCACGCCGCTGTAGGAGACCGTGTCGAGATCAGCCTTCCTTCCCACTCCTTGTTGAAACTCTCTCTGGTGGTCTACTTTGTTCCGGTCGTGGCCCTGGTCATCGGGGCAGCCCTCGGGGACGCGTGGAGCCCCCTTTTTGACGTAAAAGCGGCCACCGGTGCCATCATTATAGGCGGGGTGGGCCTCTTTGGTACCTATTTGCTTATGAAATGGATGAATCGTGTGGCAAGATCAAGGATCGAATACCGGCCACGAATGACCCGTATCATTGATACTGAACCCCTTCAACCCGACGATAACAAATCAGACCACACTGGAGACACCTTCTCGACTCATTCAACGCCTGTTCCTCGGACAGGCCAAGAATGATTTCACGGGAAGGATCATTGATCCTTTCAGATTCAGGAATCTCCGCCATTTTCTGCCGTGGGAACGGTTTTACCGGTTCCAGTTCATTGAGGCTCAGGACTTCAGTGAATTTTCGAATCATATTTGGCGGGGCCTCAACCGGTTCTCCGGTCAGAAAGCGGTGCACAGAACTGGCAGCCCTTCTCCCTGACCCGATGGCCTCAACAACGGCCCGGTAATCGGCCGTGGCCTCGCCGGGTCGAAAGATTCCCTTGTCTTCCCTGGCAAAAGGCCCGGGGTAAGGGGTCAGGGTTTCCCACGAAACCGGTGTTCTTGGTGCGGCTTCCTCCTCCGCTTCTTTTTCGCTCGCCTGCGGTACATAAATAAGTTCCGGAAACCTGCCGGCCCCGGTCAGGAGAAGATCAACGGAGATCTCTTCCAGGGAGTCTTCTTGTCGGTCGAGGTGTTCGATCGTGACCCGTTGCACTGCAGTTCCCGTGCCCATCATTTTCATGACCGTGCTTTGGAACAGAAACTGGATGCCCTTTTCTTTCGCGCTCTTCATCACGTTTTCAGGGAAGGAGACTTCCTGCTCAGTGCCCCGGAAGACCAGGTACACTGCTTTTGCTCCCTCATTCATGCAGATCTCCGCGGCCTGTATGGCGGCATTTCCGCCGCCTAGGATCATCACCTGCTTCCCGGGTTGGGGTTTCTTTCCGCGCCGGTAATCGAGGAGGAAGTCAACCAGGATCTGGACACCGGGAAGCGGGCGCACATCCTCATCCCGTTGCTTTTCCCGGACAAGAGTGTCCCATCCGCCGGTCGCGACAAAGACTGCCCGGAATCCTTCTGCCAGGAGCGCGTCAACAGATATGTCTTTCCCCAATTTTTTTCCTGTTTGCGCTTCAATACCTGCCTCCAGGATGCCCTCAATATCCCAGTCCAGGACCTTTCTCGGAAGCCTGGATTCAGGGAGCCCCAGGTGGAGAATTCCTCCCAGGTGGTCTGCAGCTTCGTAGACCGTCACGTCATGTCCCAATCGATTCAGGGCATAGGCCGCGGTCAGGCCTTCTGCTCCTCCCCCGATAACAGCTGCACGGCACTGGGTTTCAGGGGCCCTGGGGACCTGGACATGTTGCCCGGAGGCCATTTCCTGGTCTGTTGCAAATCGTTTCAGGCTGTTTATGCCGACCGGTTCATCCACCAGGTTCCGTCGGCAGGCCTCTTCACACGGCTCCACACAAATTCGCCCACAGACGCTGGGAAACGGGTTTGACTCTTTGATAATCCTGACTGCCTCCAGGTAGTTTCCATTGGAAATTTCCCTGATATAGGCCGGGATGTCGATTCCGGCCGGGCAGTTACGCTGGCACGGGGCGGTACATTGATCAGTGGTGTATTCGCGCTGAATACGGCGTGTATTTGAGGTAAGCGTGATGATATGCCTGGGGCAGACCCTCTCACAGGTTCCACATCCCGTGCACAGGTCCTCATCTACCACGGGAAGATGATCGGGCCCCATGGAAAGCGCTCCGAAAGGGCAGGCCCGCACACAGGTGCCGAGCCCGATACACCCGATCGGGCAGATTTTCGATCCACCATTGAGCAGCATGGCGGCCCGGCAGTCGTTATATCCGTCGTAAATGTATTTCAGGTCCGCTTTTTCAAGCCCGTAGGTACATCCAGGCCTGGCAATATCCGGCTCCCTTTCCACGATTTCGACACCCATTACCGCGGCTATCGCAGCATGCACCTCAGGGGTACATACCACGCAGGCATTCGGAGGGGCCTTTCCTGTCGCGATTGCCTGGGCCGACCCGCTGCATCCGGGATACCCACATCCCCCGCAGTTGGCACCTGGAAGCAGTTCTTCAATCTCCAGGATTTTTGGATCTATATAAACATAGAAAATCTTAGAGGCAATGGCGAGGCCAAGACCCGCCACAAGTCCGATTCCACCGATAGCCAGTAGGGCTGCGATCATTTTTTATCTCCGTTATGCTTATAATATGACGATCCTGTTCCGGTCGGCTAATGGACCAGACCCGCAAACCCAAGAAATGCCAAGGCCAGAAGTCCGACGGTCACCAGTCCAATGGAGGTACCGCGAAGGTGAACGGGGATCGGCGCTACGGCATAGCGTTCCCGGATTCCCGTCAGGATAATGAGGGCCAATCCATATCCCACACTGGCGGCAAAGGCATACACCAGGGTCTTCACGAAATCATATTCGTTCTGCACGGCAAGGATGGCAATACCAAGCACGGCGCAGTTCGTGGTGATGAGGGGAAGATAGATCCCCAGAGCCTGGTAGAGTGCAGGAACGGATTTTTGTAAAAACATCTCGACGAACTGTACAAGGGCGGCAATGACCAGGATAAAGGCAATGGTTTCGAGGTACTCGAGCTCGTAGGGAACGAGGATGTATGTCTCAACGATCCACGTAGCACCGCTGGCCATCACCACGACAAAGACCACCGCCATTGCCATACCAATGGCCGTATCAATCCGGGTTGAACACCCCAGGAAAGGGCAGTTTCCCAGGTACCGTGCCAGGATAATATTGTTCACGAACATGGCACCAACAATCAAGAGCAGGTAATCAGACATGGCTCACATCCTTTTTGTAAATGAAAATCTTAATGTCCTTTCTGCCTGGAACTGATGAAATTCATGAGCCCAAGGATGAGACCGAGACACAAAAACGCTCCCGGAGGCTTGAGCATGATGGCGAACGGTTCAAATGATGACCACATAATGGACGCCCCGAAAAAGGTACCGTTCCCAATGATTTCGCGAATAGACCCCAAAACAGCCAGGGATATGGTAAATCCCAGGCCCATGCCAAGTCCGTCGGCAATAGAAGGGAGAACACCGTTTTTGGATGCAAAGGCCTCGGCCCGGCCAAGGATAATACAGTTGACCACGATGAGCGGGATGAATATGCCGAGGATTTTGTAAAGTGGATAAAAGTATGCCTGCATCACCAGTTCCACAATGACCACAAAAGAGGCAATGACGACGATAAAAGCCGCTATTCTCACTTTGTTGGGGATAATGTTTCGCAGAAGAGATATGAGGATATTCGAACACACGAGCACAAAGGTGGTTGCCAGCCCCATGCCGACTCCGTTTTTTCCGGCTGTGGTGACCGCCAGGGTGGGGCAAAGACCGAGGACCAACCGAAACGGCGGGATTTCTTTCCAGAGCCCCTTGGTAAACTCTTGAACAACGCCCATCAACCAACCTCCTTTTTGACCTTGGGAAATAGTTCGAGGGCCTTTCTGACGGCTTCAACTACTCCCTCACTGGAGTGGGTTGCCCCACTCACTGAATCGATTTTTCCGCCTTTTGCCGAGAGGTTCAGATCGGGGGAAAGCGTGAATCCCTTGAACTGCTTGGTAAAGGCGGGTTCCACAATCCTTGCTCCCAGGCCCGGTGTTTCCGAGTGCGTCATAATACTGATACCGATTACTTTTCCCCCGGGATCGAGTCCGATCATCACGTCAATAAGACCATGATACCCGGTCGCGGCAGCGCTGTAGGCAAGGCCCACTATTTTTCCCCCTTTTTTCGCGGGGAAAATATTCTTTTCCAGCGGCTTTCCCTTTTCATCCTTCCCAAGCTTGATGACGATCCTATCCCTGATGGGATCATTATCATAAGAGCTCAAGACCGCCTTTATGGACGGCTCCTGCACATATTTCAGGAGTTGATATTCTCGCGGGGCTTTTGTGGCCTTATTCGTATAGGACAGCACCAGGCCTGAGGCACCGCAAATGACAGTCAACACCACGACCATCTTGATTAAGTCACGCAATTTCTTTGATCCTCCCCACTGTTCTAGGTTTGATACGATCAAGCAAGGGTGTTGCCGCGTTCATCAAGAGAATGGCAAACGGTACTCCTTCCACATAGCTTCCCCATAAGCGGATAATCATCGTGAGAACCCCGCAACCGATTCCATAGAGGATCATGCCGGGAGTGGTCACCGGGCAGGTACCTTTTTCAGGGGCAAGGAAGAAAGCCCCAAGAAGCATCCACCCCGAAAGGAGGTGAAAGGTGGGGGAAGCATACGTCTCAGGATCAATGCGCTGGAAGATCAATGCAAAGATCCATGCGGATGCAATAAACGAGAAAGGAATATGCCAGGTGATGCGCCTCCGGTAAAGAAGATAGGCCCCTCCGAGGAGGATGGCAAGGACACAGGCAGTGCCGATTTCAGCGGGCACATTTCCCAGGAAAAGATCCTTCCAGGGAAGATCGGCGATTTCTTCCACACCGCTGTCTTTCAGGGTAATGAGGGCTGGATCCGAGAGAAATTCACCGGGTTCGAGCAGGAACCTGGGATCGGGTATGGGGAAATTGGTCAGGATTTCCTTATAGGATATGTGGAGGAATGCCCATCCGACGATGGCGGTATTGAACGGATGATTCCCGAGGCCACCAAACAACTGTTTTCCTACCAGAATGGCAATAAATGCCCCCAAAACAGGCACCCACCAGGGGTTCTCGGACGTGAGAATAAGACCTAGCAGAATCCCGGTTATCAGGGCGCTCCCGTCCCCAATCCGGACTTCCCGGCCGATGGCCTTCTGCCAGAGGAACTCGGTAACCATGGCCGTTACCGCGCTCAAGGCGACTATCAGCAGCGCGGACCATCCGAAAAAGAGCCACCCGGCGAAAATGACGGGGATAAGTGCCAATACTGTATCGAAATGCATCTTTTTCAGGGTGTCCCCTGAATGAAGATGGGGTGGCATAGAAACGTAGAATTCGGGTTTTTTCATGATTCTTTCCTCGCGGCTTCGATCTCTCGTTTGCCGAAACAAATGAGCTGCACCATTGGACGGTTTACCGGGCAGACATAGGCGCATATGCCACATTCAATACAGGAAAAGATATCCATCCTTTCGGCCACATCGAATTTTCCGTATTCGCAATGCTTAGTGAGTTCGTTTGGCAGGAGCTTCATGGGGCAGTGGAGGACACAATACCCACAATTCATGCAGGGCTCATTGGAATAATGTATTATTTCTTGCTCTGTTTGCAGAATAATCGAGTCGATTTCCTGTGTTACCGGGACGTCGAGCCGGTGGAGCGCTGTCCCCAGGAACGGGCCTCCGCAGAGTACCTTGGCCAGTCCTTCCCTTGAAAGGGAGAGAGCCTCGAGAATATCCTCAATCAGCGTACCTTCCCTGACGCGCACCAGGGTGTCAATACCCGAAGAAGGCGCCGTGATCTGGACCACCACGTCCAGAGAGGGAATTTCGCCGCGAGCCGCCCCACGAACTTTCAGGGCCGTTGTGACATCAACAACAACAGTGCCAAATTCCCTGCCACCTTCCGAGTTTGGAGGGAGTTCCTGGCCGGTCAAAAACGGGATCAGGAGGGGTTCGAGTCCAATGGGGTATATGTTCGGGCAAAAGACAGGCTCTACTCCGCGCTCGCGAAGTCCCTGCAACAAGTCATCGGCCAGATCGGTTCCCTTTGCGACCGCGAAAAAGACCCGGGAGGCTCCTGTCGTGTCTTTGAGCACAGGAATGCTCTCAAGGAGCTCATTCTTGTAAAGCCCGATCATTGCTTTTCGCAGCCAGATGCCCGGCTGCCGGTCAATGCCGTTTATAATAAGAGAATGGATGGGCTTTTCGAGTGCGGGAGAGAAAGAAGCAAACGCGGATGGAACCAGGTCCGGTTTCCGTAAGCGCAGTGCCAGGGGTAGAGGAGAAGGATCAACCTCCCTGATGTCTCCCGCCTGGATCCACCGCATGAGCTCCGGGAGGTCTTTCTGCGCAACATCATCTCTCGGGGGAGGAGTGTCCCCTTCCGGTGATTCAATAACCAAAGCCGGTCCTTCATCCCCGAAACCTGTCGGCCACGAGGAAACGGCAGAAGCCCGTCCCGAGACCGAAGCGAGTAATGGCGGAAACCATTTTTGAGGCCCTTTGGCTATGATCTGGCCTGCCTGCACATGATCCCCGGGGGAGACAATGGGGATCATTTTCCCGAACCGGGTAACAAGCGGCAGGACAACACGTTCTGGGAGTGGGAGGTTTTCAATTTCAGCATTCGCATAACGGCCGTTTTCTGTTGGGAAGGAGATTCCTTTCAGTCTTTTCATACAGTCACCAAAATGATTCCTAGAAAATGATGTTCCGCAGAACAAACTCGGACGTATTGAAAAATATCTATCTGCTCCCGATATCTTGTGAAATCCGGAACGTATGGCCATTTACAGAAATCTAACCAGGTTTGTCAAGGACGTTTTTGATGATTTCTCAAAAAGTCATGAATAGGTTCATGGAAAAGTCCAACATCATGCTATCCCACGCAGCCAACGGGTTTGCCCGCGATGAGGTATTTCCACCGGAGACAAAACCGACAATGTAAAACAGTTGCCGGGAAGTTGAAAAGCGTCACAAAGATGACGCCCGAATGTGTGTTTCGAGTCATCCTGCGTGGGTTGTTTATCAATGAAAGCGAATAATACGGCCTCCTGCGAACCGAATTGTAATGGCACAGATATTGCTTTTTACCCAGGTGGAAGGCTGTTGTCCTTTTGCATCAGTAATGGCGCACCGGGGAAAAGATGAGTTTCAAAACTGGAAAAGCACATTCGACACATCTGAGCTATTCAAAACAAAAGGATTTTTTGCGGGCGGTGACGCCTCCGCTCCTGAGCATCCTCCTGTTCGGCCTGGCCATCTGGTTCTTTTTCCTCCCTTCATTCAAGACGCACATCCTTAATGACCGGCGGGACATGTTGTCCCAGATGACCCAAATCTGCTGGGACATCATGGATGACCTCGAAACACAGGTGAAAAATCATCAGTTGACCAGAAAGGAGGCGCAGGCAAGGGCTATTCGTGAAATAAAAGCAATACGGTACGGCCCGGGATTAAAGGACTATTTCTGGATCAACGATATGAGCGGGCTCATGATCATGCATCCCTACCGTAAGAACCTGGTTGGGCAGAATATTATAAATATGGTTGATCAGAATGGAAAATACTTCATGCGGGAGTTTTTGAGGGTGGTGAAAACTTCAGGCCAGGGGTTTGTCGATTACCTGTGGCAGTGGCAGGATGATCCCGCAAGAATCGTTCCAAAGCTCTCGCACGTCAGGGGGTTTAAACCCTGGGGATGGATCATCGGAACGGGGATGTACCTTGAGGATGTGTCGGAGAAGATGGCAGGGATGACGAGGAAATTGAACATCGTTTTTCTGGGCATTCTCGTTCTCATTGGCCTGCTCCTTTTTTACAACATCCGGCAAACCCTGGCTGTTGAAAATGAGCGTGATGAAGCGGAGGAAGCGCTGCGCGAAAGCGAATCAAGGTTCAGGAAGCTCGCCGAAACCGCACCATTCGGCCTGACGATAAGCGACACCGAAGGAGAATTTGAGTACATCAATCCAAGGTTCACCGAGATAGTCGGGTACACGCTCAAAGACGTGCCCGACAAGAAAACCTGGTTTGAGAAGGCCTATCCAGATCTGGACTATCGGAAGAAGGTGATGCAAACCTGGACCAGGGACAGCAATGACCTGCAATTGAAGGGAGGTGTTTCCGAACGGATCTTTCAGGTAACCTGCAAGGACGGTTCTCATAAGACCATACGATTTCGGAATGTGTCCATTGCGAAGCACAAGCAATCTCTTACGTATGAGGATATTACCATCCAGGAAGAGGCAAGGCAGAAACTCCTTGAGAATCAGAAGAAGTACAAGCTTCTTTATAAAAAATCGAAAATGGAGGAGCACCTCTATCGTTCCCTTATAGAATCTTCAGCAGATGCGATTATCATCTATGATCTCGAGGGGAAGGCGCAATATGTAAGTCCTACCTTCACGGAGATTTTCGGCTGGTCCGAGAATGAAGTGCTTTCCAGGAGGATCCCTTTTGTCCCGGATTCAGAAAAATCGGAAACCACGAGAATTATCGAGTGCGTGGTGAGTGAGGGTGTTCCGTGTCGAAACTTTGAGACCAAACGGCTCACCAAGGATGGGGATATCGTGGAGGTCAGCATCAGTGCTTCCCGTTACAATGATTATAAGGGGAATCCGGCCGGCATGCTGGTGATTATTCGTGATATCGCAGAAAAGAAAAAACTGGAGGCCCAGCTCCAGCAGGCCCAAAAAATGGAAGCGATCGGGACCCTGGCGGGGGGCATCGCGCACGATTTCAACAATCTGCTCATGGGGATCCAGGGAAACACGTCTCTCATGCTCATGCAGGTTGAAGAAGACCATCCCTTTTACGAAAAGCTGAAGAGTATCGAGGACCAGGTGCAGAGCGGAAGCAAGCTGACCGGTCAGCTTCTCGGATATGCGCGGCAGGGCAGATATGAAGTAAAACCCATCAACATCAATGACATTGTGAAAGAGACTGCCGACACCTTCGGCAGGACCAAGAAAGAAATAACAGTGCACATGAAATTGGATCAGAATCTCCACGGCATAAACGCAGACCGGACCCAGATTGAACAGGTCCTTCTGAACCTTTGTGTGAACGCATGGCAGGCAATGCCGGGCGGAGGAGATCTCTTCCTGGAAACGCGCAATGTCAGTTATGAGGAGATGAACGGGAAGGTTTACAAGGTAAAGCAGCGAGACTATGTCCTGCTCTCAGTCCGTGATACAGGGGTAGGAATGGACCCGGAAATTGTGGACAAAATCTTTGACCCGTTTTTCACGACCAAGGACATGGGGCATGGAACAGGATTGGGTCTGGCCTCGGTATATGGCATCATCAAAGGGCACGGGGGATATGTTGACGTGGAAACCAAGAAAGGGAAGGGAAGCACGTTCAGGATCTACTTTCCCGCCTCTTCCCGGGGCGTGGCGGCCGAAAAAGAAGTGATTGATAGTAACGCGCAGGGAATCGGTACTATCTTGCTGGTGGACGACGAAGAGACGGTCGCGACCGTGGCCCTGGAACTGCTTGAGGCGCTGGGATATACAGTATTGCTGGCACGAGATGGAGAGTCGGCCATCAATTTATATGAACAAAACAAGAACGACATTGATCTCGTGCTTCTTGACATGGTTCTCCCGGGCATGGATGGAGGAGAGATATTCAATGCTTTAAAAAAGATAAATCCAGAAGTTCGTGTATTACTTTCAAGTGGATACAGCCTGACCGGACAGGCTCAAGAGATCCTTGATCGTGGTTGCAAGGGGTTTATCCAGAAGCCCTATCGAGTGACTGCCCTGACAAAGGCAATCAACGAGATACTTGCTCCTTGAAGGAGAACGCCAACAATCCCCACCACCTCCTTGATTTCCTTCGCCTTGATAAGTTTCTTCATTATTTCACATGAAAAAACAGCCAATAATTGGTATAAACACATGCCAGGTTACTCTTGTCCAAAATCGGTGTCCTTGGCAAAGCAGAGGGATACACCGTTTCCCTGCGTCCAGGCCACACATTGACCACCTGAGTAGTTAAGCATTGCTATGCATTACGAAGGCCCTATCTACAGACCGCCCAGCGAGGCGGACAGCCTGCTTATCCAGGCAACCGTTGGTTGCCCTCACAATAAGTGCACGTTCTGCATGGTATACAAACAAGGCCCTCCTTTCAGGGTACGCCCGGTTAAGGAAATAGAAAAAGACCTGGACGAAGCAAGACGCCTGTATGGTTCGAGAATAAAGAGCCTCTTTTTCCCGGCGGGAAATACTATTGCCATGCCCACGGCTGAACTGGCTGAAATATGCGCCTATGCAAAGTCCGTTTTCCCGGGTCTGGAGCGAATTACCGTTTATGGCTCGTCACGGTATATATACGACAAAGGGCCCGAGGCATTACGAGTGCTTCGGGAAAGCGGGTTGAGTCGCATCCACGTGGGGTTTGAAAGCGGAGACGATTTGGTTCTCCAGAGGATCAAGAAGGGAGCTGATGCGGCCACGCAGATCCAGGCCGGTATCTGGGTGCGGGAGGCCGGCATCGAGCTCAGCGAGTATGTGATCCTCGGAATTGGGGGCCGGGATCGAAGCCGTGCACATGCTCTCCACAGTGCATCAGCTTTGAACAAAATAGATCCTCACTTTATCCGGCTGCGCACGTTTCTCCCGAAAATCAACACACTCCTCTTGCACCAGATTCAAAAGGGAAGATTTCAGGTGCTTTCTCCCCATGAGGCATTGCGGGAAACGAGGCTGCTTATCGAGCACCTGGAAGTGACTTCTGACATCCTGAGCGACCACTACACCAACTACGTGAATATCCATGGGAAGATGCCTCGGGACAAAGATCAAATGCTCCGGGTGATCGATGAATATCTTACCCGGGATGAATCTTTTTTCAGGCCTGTCTACATCGGAACCCAGTAATTCCGCGCTAAAGCAGGTGCAACAGCCGGAAGAGGTGGTCGCCGGCAAAAAGATGCGAGAGGGCGAGCATGGGGTAGATCAGGACCCGGTTCAGGATTCCCGTGTGCGCAAAATTATCCAGGAGCACCACGGCAATCAGGAAGAAGGCCCCGTAACGCCTGAATCTCCGGTACACCGATGAAATGGAGTTTGGAAGGATATTCTCCAGAATGTGGGATCCATCCAGCGGAGGAATGGGGATGAGATTGAATAATCCAAGCCCCACATTCATAAGGACAAGGTAGACAAGCACCTTCTGATATATTTCAAAAGGCAGAAGAAAATAGCGGACAAAGATGCCGGCCACGAGGGCTGCTGCCAGATTGGCGACCGGTCCGCTCATGGACATAAGGACGATGTCTCTCCGGGGATTTTGAAAGTACCTCGGATCAACCGGCACCGGTTTTGCCCATCCGAAATTGAAGAGGAAGAGGCAAATGGCCCCCAGGGGATCAAGATGGCTCAACGGGTTGAGGGTAAGCCTCCCCTGTTCTTTGGCCGTCGGATCCCCGAGGGAAAGGGCGGCTTTTCCATGACCATATTCATGTATGGTAATAGCAAAAAGGAGAACAGGTATTCTGACAATCCACTCAGTGATATTCAACGGCATAGAGTGTTTTCCTCCACAATTTTTCCCGACTTTTTGATATCTTAACAATAAATAAAGTTCTCAGCAAGCGCCAAAAAATGATCCATGGGCTCGAAAATGCCGGATAGTGGTTCACAATCCAGGGGAAAGCTGGCACGAGAAGAAAGATTCCCCTTGAAAAAAAGGAAGACTTCTTTCACAATGAAAAAGGAAGTCCTATCGTCGGGAGGTGATGTTCATGACGCTGAGGAGGGCTGATTTTGCAGGATCCTGGTATCCGGGGGAGGAGAGGGAGTGCAGGAAATCCATCGAAATGTTTGAAATGGATTTCGAACCCTGCCCGGTGCCGGAAAAAGATGTCCTGGGCGGCATTGTGCCCCATGCAGGCTGGGTTTTCTCCGGGTCCATTGCCTGTAACGTCATTCAATGTCTGGGTTCGCAGAAATCATGCGACACGTGTCTCGTTTTCGGCAGGCATCTCCATCCATCGAGCCCTCAGTATATTATGGCAGATGGATCGTGGGAGACCCCTTTCGGATCAATAGAAATAGATGTGGAAGTTGCCAAAGCCCTTATGACGGATTTTTCATTTGTCATCGAAACACCGGACAGGCATGATCAGGACAATACTATTGAATTACAGCTCCCCTTCATCAAATACTTTATGCCCGACGCAAAGATTGTCCCCATGGGGGTTCCGCCCGCTCCCACCACTCTGGAAATAGGGACGAGGGCGGCGCAGATCTGCAGGGAAAAGGGACGAAACGCCCTTGTCTTAGGCTCAACGGACCTGACACACTATGGGTACAACTATGGCTTCTTGCCGAAAGGGACCGGGGAGCAGGCCCTGGAGTGGGTCAAAACGGTCAATGATCGGCGGGTCGTGGACCTGATGGTCGAGATGGATGACGATCAGGTGATAAAAGAAGCACTGAACAATGCGAATGCCTGCTGCTCAGGAGCTGCTTCAGCCGCCATTGCCGCTGCCCGTGAACTGGGTGCGCGGAAGGGGAGGATTGTGAAGTACGCGACGAGCTATGATGTACACCCGGATAATAGCTTTGTGGGGTATGTGGGAATTGTTTTTGCCCGTTAGGATTGCTGAAATAGCCCAATCCCGTCTCCTCATTGCTGCAGGCGTTTCACCGGAATCCTGAGAAGAGAAACTATGAAAAGAGTCTTTCAAAAGCTTCATGCGGTTTTCTTGAATGGTTATGATGCGCAGCTTGGTGAAAAGAGATCCTCCCGGATGGGGGAGAAGGATGGCTTTCCCGTTTCTGACAAGGAAGAATCAATAGGTCAAAACCGGATCAAGATCGATCTTCTCATCCATGATCTCAAGGTGCCCCTTGCGGTTATCGAGGCTGGTATCACCTCCTTGTTGAACCGCCAGGAAAAATACGGTCCCCTCACTGAAAAACAGACAAAGGTCCTGCAGAGGGCGCTCCGGAATACCAAGGTAACCCAGAATCTCGTTGCGGATGCGCTTGAACTGGGAAGGTCACGAAAAGGCATCATGAATCTGTCTGACGTGCGTTTATCCAGTTGTTTGGGAGAGGCGCTTATTGAGCTTTTTGACCTGAATAATTCCACGCTTTCTGAACAAATAAAGGCCTGCCGGTCTCTGGACCGGCTCAAGGAAACACTGCGGACGGAGGGGCTGATCCTTGAAATTGATGACCGTCTGTGGAGTGCGCAGCTCCCGTTGGACGAAGGCAAAATAAAGCAAATCGTGCGAAATCTCCTGAGCAATGCCCTGAAATACAGAAAGAGAGAAGTCTCACTCCGTGCCTATAAAGACCAGGGGAATCTTTTTGTATGCATAAAGGATGATGGAGAAGGCATTCCAGCCAAGTATCACAAGAAGATATTCGATTGCTATTTTCAGATGGACCCAAGTGAGACCTGCCCGGTTCGAGGGCACGGCCTGGGGTTAGCGGGTGTGATGGTCCTGTTGGAAGATATGGGCGGCAAGATGACCCTTTCAAGCGATGAAGGGCAGGGCGCTGAATTCATTGTGAAGATCCCTCTTTTAAGGGTGTGACACCCCGGCAATTCCGCTTGTACCGGTATGGCCTACATGATCTTGCTCAGCTCGTCTTTGGAGACCCGAAAGGTTCTGTCAAATTCATCCCAGAATTCCCGGTCTTTGTCTCTCCAGTTCGGCCCGAATTTTTTGTCAAAAAATGGTTTCAGCCTCTGGAACCATTTGGATTCCCTGGCTTCCTCTTCAGCTTCTTTGATAATATCAATGAGATAGGTGGAAATATCTGCGATCTTATCCTTTGGGATGTAAGACCTGGCCCCTTTCTTGATGGACTTGATCAGGTTGTCCGGGCTCAAGGCGTGGGCGGTAAGCATCAGGGAGGGGATTCCTTTGCTGGTCGCCAGTTCCAGAAGATCATATCCGCGTACTCCCATGATATCAAGGACCGCCACATCATAGTGGTTTTTTTCCAGAAATTTCTTGGCAGTCTCATAATTCGGGGCTGAGTCGATCAGGCACATATCCAGGATCTCTTCCAGTGTTTCGAGGATATCGGGCTCATCGTCCACAATGAGTATTTTTTTGTTTTTCAGTATTTCCTGCTGATCGGGCATTACGGACCTCCATTGGAATAGTGGGTTTCAAGAAGAGATCATGACAACTGCATCAACATTGAACGGGATAGTAACGCGAACGCAATCAATAGTCAACGCTTTATGAACATTTTGTGTCCCTGCCCGGCTAGAAAGGCTGAAGGCATTTAGCGTGGGGAGGGTACCCGAAAGGAGAAATTTTTCGAAAATCCATTGACAGCCCGTGGCACATTCCTTAACGTGATATTGTAACGGAACGACGAGGGCAGGCCCTCTGAAGACCGGGGTATTTATAATGAGGAGATATGCTATGGTGGATCTCAAGGAAAAGGCAAGAATTCGACTGGAACACTGGATAACACACAATGACCATCATGAAGAAGAATACGAGTTATTTGCTGAACAGCTCGAATCGGCAGGGATGAAAGAGAGTGCGGGACACGTGAGAGAAATGATCGCGCTGACCGCCCAGGGGACGGCGTCGCTTCGCAAGGCCCTGGAGACCCTGGGAACGGTGAAAGAGTAGGTTAGATTTGAAGGAGGGAAGGAAATGTGTGAAGCGCATGCATTTATCGTTGAGAACGGTGAAGAAAAGAAGATCCTTGAAAACGTAGACCTGGTTGAGTTTGATGGGGACCAGGCGAAGCTGGTGAATATTTTCGGGGAACAGAAGATCATCAGGGGAAGGCTCAAGGTTTACGATAACAGCAAGAACAAGATTGTGTTTGAACCGCTTTAGGGGACCTGAAAAAATGGTGGAGGCGTATTGATGCGTGAGATGCTGGAGAAAGCCGCGGATGTCCTTGTTCATTCTAAGATGACGATCGCCCTCACCGGTGCTGGAATTTCAGTGGAATCAGGCATCCCGGACTTCAGGAGTGCAGGAGGGCTGTGGGAAAAATTCGATCCGGCTGAATATGCCACTATTGAAGCCTTTCGCGCCAACCCTGAGAAAGTGTGGGAGATGCTTCGGGAAATGGAAGAAGTAGTCCTGCAGGCGAAGCCGAACAAGGCGCATATCGGCCTGGGAGAACTCGAAAAACTGGATTGCCTCCACTACATCATTACCCAGAATGTTGATAACCTCCATCAGGCGGGTGGCGCTCGGAACGTTATAGAGTATCACGGGAACTCCGCAACCCTTTCGTGTATCCAGTGCGGGAGGCAGTACAACGCTTCTGAAAAAAGAGGCGAGCACGTCCCAAAATGTGCCTGCGGAAATGTCCTGAAACCGGATGTAATCTTCTTTGGGGAGGCCATTCCTGCAGAGGCAATGAATCGTTCCTTTCAACTGGCCTCTGTCGCACAGGCGCTCCTGGTGATCGGGACGTCTGCGGCTGTTTCTCCGGCCAACACCATTCCTGGTGTGGCCAAACGAAACGGCGCAAAGATTATTGAGATAAACAAGGAGGAAACCCACCTCACTTCCACGCTCACGGACATTTTCCTCCAGGGGAGTGCGGGCGAAATCGTTTCAGGGTTGGTGGGGGAAGTGAAGGACCGGAAAGCGAAAAGCTGAAACGGGGCCTATTGTTTTGGTTTCAGAAAATCCTTTAACTGAATGATTTTAGAGTCTTTATTGTCTGATTCTCTCATCATTGCCCATGAACCGCGTACCTTTGCCTTCCTCAGTTCGCTGATCATTCCCTGGAGCTCGGGATTCTTTTCCACCAGGGTCTGGATCTGCCGGTTCAGCTCTTTCCAGCTTGCATCCAATTCATCCGTGTCCAGGTCAAAACCGGCCAACGCTGAGAGCAGGGATCCGAGGTGTGACAAAAGGCCGAAATGGGTGGCCCCCTGAAGGTAATACGGGCAGTGGCACCACAGGCTCATGCAGGGGATCCCATTTTTTTCGGCGGCGGCCTGTATGGTGGAATGAATGGCGCTGGGGCCCTGATAGTTGATCGGAAGCACATCCAGATCTCGAAGCCGTGCGGAGAGGGCCTCATCCGATGCGATGCCGGAAACAATGGTGTCAGAGTGAAGAACATTATCATACATGCTTCCAAGGGTAATAATGGTTCGCACCTGCAGTTCCCGGGAGAGTGCGAGAAGCTGCTCCCCGAAATATTTCCATCGCAAGCTCGGTTCCTGGGCCTTCAGGAGTATAAGATCTACCTCCTGTGGAATGCAGTGGGCGGCATAGAAGGTCCCGCCGGGAGGGACGACATCTTTCAGGACACCGTTTTCAATAAGGACAACAGGACGGTTTTCATCGTACCGGTAAAACAAATCGGCATTGAGGGTAGCAAAGGATTCCGCCTTGAGTTTGCGGACCAGGTATGAGGCCATTGTCTTTGAAACATCCATGGCATTTCCCCAGCCGTCGAACCCCGCGATAAGGATGGGCTCTTTGACCGGGGGTGTTTTTTCTCTGAGAATGCCTTTTTCGAGCATCTTTCATCTCCAATATCATTTTCCGTCAATGTCTCATCAGCCTACCGGATTGTCAAGTCCACATCCCACGTTTTGTGAAAACATGCTATTTTTGTTGACAAACCAAAAAAAAGGTATACATTATCTCAGCAATTTCCGGTTAGGTAATTGCATATGATTTCTTAAAAAAATAGCAAAATCGGCGAGTTGAGGCCATTTTTTACTTGACATTCTGATTAGGGGGTGGGCGAAAATTTTGT
>JAFDGR010000009.1 GCA_019309145.1 Deltaproteobacteria bacterium
TAATCCACGTTTGCAAGGGGCAGGTCACCTATTTTCTGAGGACAGCCATTATGTCTGACGAAAACAAATGGGAAATTTTTGAGGAAGTTGAATTTGTTCGTAAATTTATAAAGCCAAGAGTTGGCTAACAAATAAAGGATTAGTTCCGAGTCGAGGAACGAGAGCTCGGGACTAATCCATGGTTCAAGAAGCCGCGGGCAATAGGGGAAAAGGTCGATGGTTTCAGGATGGTTTTGCAGGTTGGATCAGGCGGAAAGTTTGAGGAAAATGTTTAAAAAGCGACTGTCCATCGAAAATCTGGTCATTCATTGTCATTAAGATCCTGATTTAAACGACTGAAAACGGGCATTTGGACACACGGGTAGTGTGGAGCATGCCTTTGCCGCTATTGAGGCATCTCTTGTGTCCCAAAAAAAGAATTCTTCTTTCACGCTTTATTTTCTATCCGGAAGATCCCCATCTGGGAGGTTTTAAAAAGGCAATAAACGTTAGGGGAAGGGAACGTCCGCAAATAAGTAAATAACTTGCGATATCTGAATTCATTTTGGGCCTTTGGTCAGGCGCGTCAGAGGAACAAATCGAAAAGATGGCTCATGAAATGTCAATGGTCAGCTATCGGATAAAACCACGGCTTCGCGCTTCGCCCCAAGGCTGCCTTTGAGAGGCTCGAGTCCCGGCCACACCTGGTATCTTAAGGGGAAAGGGATGGTACACCCCTGATCTACCCGGTGTGTAAAAAAAAGTGAATATGCTCTTTCTCCGTTTTCAACTTGACAAGTGTGCGAAAATTATTTTGGAAAACCACGTAAAAGTACGAGCAGCCACCGGGTTTACAAAACCCCATGGCGAGGTGATCCAAGAATTAATATCCAGAATCATAAAGGAAAGGCCAAGGCATACCAAGTAAAACAGGTGCTTTTGGCTCTTGAAAAGTTGGAGGTCAGCCATGGTGCTAAAAGATGATCGATATACATATCGTGTAACCTGGTCTGAAGATGATCATGAATATGTAGGGTTATGTGCGGAGTTTCCAAGCTTGAGTTGGCTGGCTCTTACTCCGGAAGCCGCGCTGAAAGGTATCCGAAAATTGGTTGCTGACGTCGTAAAGGACATGGATAATACCGGGGAAAGAGTTCCAGAGCCTATTGCTTGCAGGTCTTATAGCGGCAAGTTTATGGTCCGTGTTCCGCCGGATGTTCATCGGAAAATTGCTATTCAGGCCGCTGAATCCGGTGTCAGCCTTAATCGGATTGCAAGCGCCAAATTAAGCCAATAAATCCAGACACCACACAACCTGCCAGTGAACAAGACCTGGGAATAAAAAACGTCCGTAAATAAATAGCTTGCGATCTCGGAGCCAATTTACCGTTCATGTTCATATGGCGTCACCAAGACAATTGGATAGGGTGGCTGAAAAAACGTTACTGGTTAGCGGCCGCGCAGCTCCCTGAGGGCTGCCTTTTGAGCGGCTTGGTTCCCGCTGACAAGGGGAGAAACTATCACGCAACATTCTTAAGGAGAAAGGGATGCCCGGGACCTTGTCGGGACTCTCGAGAAAAAAATGGGCTTGCTGAGGCAAATGTTCCGCAGGAATGAAATGAGATTCTCTCTGCTCATATGCATACTTTTGATTCCGTCCTATGCCTTTTGCATAGAAAAGGCCGATTTGGTGGTAGTGGTTAAATCAGAACACAGGCTTTACCTGAAAAAAAGCGGGAAGACTCTCAAAGAATTCCATGTCGTTTTTGGAGCAAACCCAAAAGGTCATAAAATAATGAAAGGAGACGAACGGACACCGCAAGGGCGGTATGTGCTCGATTATAAAAACAAACATAGCGCATTTTATAAATCAATTCATATTTCCTATCCGAATCAGCAGGACAGGCAACGTGCCAAAAAATTAGGTGTCGATCCTGGGGGCCTCATTATGATTCATGGTCAAAAAAATGGCTTGGGCCGGTTCTCGGTCATTACCCAGCGGTTTAATTGGACAGACGGTTGTATCGCCCTGACAAACACCGACATGGATGAAGTCTGGAATGCCGTGGATGTGGGCATTCCGATCGAAATCAAACCGTAAGCTGCAGAATAACAATCGCCACACGCTCGTCACCACGCGCCTGTGATGCTGTAAAAAATAGAGCAGCAGGTGACGCGCTCATTGTTTCGCATTCTGAAAATACCGGGGCTGTTTTCTATCAGAAAGGACCGGCAGGCATTCGTGCGATTACGCCTTGCCGTGCGATAGGGAGACGTGAAAAACGTGCCCTTTTTGATTTTGAAGGAGAAATGTGCACGCCACCATATTCGACATACAGCGCTTTTGCCTTCACGACGGGCCGGGAATCCGGACCACCATTTTCTTTAAGGGCTGCCCCATGCGGTGTGCGTGGTGCCAGAACCCTGAATCCCATAAAACCACCCCGGAAATCGCTTTTTACAAAGAAAAATGTGTCACCTGCTTTTCCTGCCGGAAAAGCTGCTTGCAGGATGCCATCCTGCCCGGAAATGATCGCAGAATCGATTACCGCAAATGTACCGCCTGCGGTGATTGTGTTGATGCCTGCAACAATGATGCTCTCAGGCTCGTTGGAAATCGCTGGGATGCCGGCACCCTGCTGGATGAAGTCTTGAAGGACATGGATTTTTATCAGGACTCCGGCGGCGGCATTACCCTGTCCGGGGGCGAACCAACCATGCAAAGTCCATTTCTGGCCGGCTTTTTGCCCCTCGTCAAAAACAAGGGAATCCATGTGACCCTGGAAACCTGCGGCTTGTCGCCCTGGAATGATTTAACACAGTTTTTGCCTTATCTGGATCTAATCTATTATGACCTCAAGCTGATGGACCCCGCTGCACACAGACGGTATACGGGATGCTCAAACGAAACGATCTTGAAAAATTTTGAGAAATGTGCACAATCATTCCCCCAACTTCAACCCCGGATGCCGGTCATTCCGACCATTACCGACGTGCCGGAAAACATTGCGGCCATCGCCGGCTTTTTAAAGGCAAATCACAAGGAGACAATTCACCTCCTTCCCTATCACAACCTGGGAGAGGCGAAATTACCTCGAATCGATACCGGCCTGAGGCCCATGCACCTGGAAAACATCCCGGAAGATCATATCGACACGGTAAAAACACAGTTTGAAAGCCAGGGCATTTGTGCCATAGTGGAATTCTAGATCATCTGTAAACCGTTTAAAAAAATCTTCAACCTCTTTCGAGGCAAACTGAGCAAACCCTTCCCGGCCGCAGGTGCAGGAGAGACTCAACATGAGCACCGATAGAATAAAGCGACTCAAGCAGGCAGTGCAGACCGCCAAGCCCGGAGTGTGCACCGAACGGGCCCTCATCTGGACCCAATATTTCCGGAACCGCCGGAACCGCAGCAAAAACATATTCATCCAGATGGCCGAGGCCCTGCGCGAGGTGCTCCTGAAGAAGAGCATTGTCATTTATCCGGACGAACTTGTGGTCGGCAATTTTTCCTCCAAGCGCGTCGGTGGGTCCATTTATCCAGAGCTGCATGGCGTGGTGGTGATGCAGGATTTATTCAACTTTTCCAGGAGACGCACCAATCCTCTGGAGATTTCGAACAAAGAAATCCTTCAACTCTTGAAAATCATTCCCTTCTGGCTCTTCCGTTTCCTTGGCATCAAGGCCCACGCATCCAAGATCCGGACGCTCCGCTTTCTTATCGACCAGCTCAATGCTCGCTATTATTTTATCAACGAAAGCGGTGGGATCGCGCACTTGGCACCGAACTACGAAAAATTACTCAAACGTGGCACCCAGGGAATCGTCGCCGAGGTCAACGCCCTCCAGGAAAAGGCCCAGGAGCGTTCCGACTCCTGGTACTTCCTTGAATCCATCAAGATTATCGCCGACGGACTTTCCGCCTTCGGACGGCGTTATGCCGCCTTGGCCAGCCGGATGGCGAAACAGGAAACTGACCCCGTCAGGAAGCAGGAGCTTTCATATATCGCCGCAGCCTGCCGAAATGTGCCCCTTAAAGGAGCGGCCACATTCCATCAGGCCCTGCAATCCCTGTTTTTTGCCCAGATTGCCATCAACCTGGAAAGCCTTGACAATGCCATCTGCCCGGGCCGCATGGACCAATACCTCTTTCCTTATTACGAAAGGGATTTAGCGTCCGGCCTCCTCACACGGAAAATGGCCAAGGAACTCGTCGCCGCCTTTTCCATCAAAATGTCGGAAATCGTACCGATTTTTTCAAAGCTTATCACCTGTTTTCATGGCGGCATGTTCAACGGCCAAGTTGTGACCGTCGGCGGCGTGGACGAAGCCGGCGCCGATGCCGTCAACGAACTGTCTTACATTTTCCTGGAAGTTATGGACGAGCTGCGCATGCGCCAGCCGAACTACCACGCCCGGCTGCACGCTGATTCTCCACGGCCCTATCTTCATAAGATTTTTGAGATTCTGGCTGCCGGAAGCAACTCTCCGGCCCTTTACAATGACGATGTTATCGTGCCGACAATGGTGAAAAACGGCTACACCATCGCCGATGCCCGCAACTATACCGCTGTGGGATGCGTGGAACCGGTCTGCCAGGGAAAAAGCTTTGCTTCCACGGATGCCGCTTTGTTCAACATGCCGATTATGCTGGAGCTGACTCTCAATGAAGGCAGACGATTCGGCACCCGCCATAGAAGCGGCCTTAAAACCAAATCCGTTTCGCAAATGAAATCAATGGCGGATGTACGAGAGGCTTTTGAAGCCCAGTTGCGATTCGGCATTGAAAAATTACTTTCGGATCTTCAGGCTATCGAAAAAGCCAACGCCAGGTATCACCCAACACCGTTGACCAGCATGCTCCTGGACGGCTGCTTTGAAACGGCAACCTGCTCCACCCGAGGGGGTGCTGTCTACAATTTTTCTGGAATACAATGCGTGGGGCCTGCTGATACGGGGGACTCCCTGTATGCCATTGAGCAGGCCGTGTTTCGAGAGGGGAAGCTCACCCTGCCAGAACTTCTTGAAATCCTGAAACACAATTTTCCTGATCATACATGGCAGGCCTACCTGCGTAACCTGGGCAAGTTCGGCAATGACGATGAAAGTGCAGACCGGTATACGCAATACGTGGTTCAACTGTTCACCGATCTCCTCGCCGGCCGCAAGAATACCCGCGGCGGCTATTACACCACCGGCATTTATTCCGTAACCGCCCATCAGTACTTCGGCCAGGTAACCGGTGCACTGCCCAGCGGAAGAGAAAAAGGTGAAAGCTTCGCTTCCGGGATCGCCCCTTCAAACGGCCTGGACCGCCTCGGCCCCACCGCCATGCTCAACTCGGTAAATCGCATCGACGTCTCCCGCTGCGCCAACGGAGTCAACCTCAATGTCAAGTTCGACGCCGCTTCCCTTCGGGGAAAAACCGGCCGCAACGCTCTGCAGAGCCTTTGCAAAACCTATTTCCGAAGGGGCGGCATGCAGGTGCAGACCAACGTCCTGGATCCTTCCATGCTCATCGCCGCACGGCAAAACCCGGAAGCCTATCCCAACCTTCTGGTGAGAGTATCGGGCTATTCCGCCTACTTCAACGACCTTACACTGGAGATGAAAGATGAAATCATCCGGCGAACCTTTGTACAGATGGGGATGTCCGTGGAGAGAGGCGCTGAGCTCCCTGGCCTATCCAGTCCTTAAACCGGCTACAACTGAAATGATGAGTTTTTTCAACAAACACTTCGAGCTCCCAAGGGGACTGCCCTTTGGAGTTGTCACGCACAACGAGACCACAGGCAGGACATTGGAGGTACAGGATGAAAGATGAACGCAACAGCAATCAAGACCGGCCGGCTGACAAAAAATGGGCCGACGAGTTTTCAAGGAAATTGATCGAGTCGTCTCCAATAGGCATTTATATCGTACAGGGAGGGAATTTCAAACTGGTCAGCCCGGAGTTTCAGAGGATTACAGGCTATTCTGAAAAAGAGCTTTTGGGCAAAAGTTCCATGGATCTCGTTCATCCGGAAGACAGGGAAATGGTGCGGGGAGCGGCGATTGCCATGCTGAAAAAAAATCGCCTCTCTCCTTATGAATTCAGGGCCATAGCCAAGAACGGCGACATGAGGTGGATTCTGGAAACAGTCACCTCCCTCGAATACGAGGGTCAAGAGGCTGCCCTGGGATATTTTGTTGACATCACAAAGCGCAAGGAAAAAGAAGCCGCCGTGGCCGTGATAAAAGAGCGGCTTGCTGTTACCCTGGGCTCCATCGGAGACGGTGTGATCTCCACGGACACCGGCGGCATCATTACCTTGATGAACAGGGCGGCGGAAGAAGTGACCGGCTGGAAGGAACAGGAGGCGATCGGCAGACCTTTGCATGAGATCTTCCACATCATCAACGAAAAGACGCGGAAGCCGTGTGTCAACCCGGTGGAGCAGGTTCTTGAGACCGGAGGGATAGTGGGTCTTGCGAACCACACTGTATTAATATCAAGGGACGGTACTGAAAAGATCCTGGCAGACAGCGGCGCACCTATCCGCGATAAGGACGGGCGAATCATTGGCGTTGTTCTGGTATTCCGCGATGTCACCAGACAGAGACAAACGGAACGTCATTTTCTGGAAAAATTAAGAGAAAGTGAGGAAAGGTACCGTGATCTCTTCGAAAACGCGGTGGATGCGATTTTCACCGTCGATATGGAAGGCAATTTCATCGAAGTCAATAAGGCATTTCTCAACGACGGCGGTTACAAGAAAGAAGAGGTTATAGGCCGTCATTTCAGCTTCATGCTTCATCCGGATGACCTGGCGATCGCAACCGAAGCATATGAAAAAGGGCGACAAGGCGAAACCTTCAACTTCGAGACGCGTGCCAAGAGAAAGGATGGGAGCTTTGTGTGGTATTCGTTTATTAATCGCCCGATTCTCAACAACAACGGCGAAGTGGTTGCCATGCACGGCATTGCCAGGAATATTGATGAACAAAAGCGCACTGAAAAAGCCCTGCGTGAAAGTGAGGAAAAATTCCGGATCACCTTTGAGAGCGCGCCTGACTCAGTTACCATATCAAGAATAGAGGACGGGCGATATCTCTATGTAAACAACGCCTTTTGCAGCTTTACAGGATATTCAAAAGATGAAGCCATTGGAAAGACGCCCTTTGAACTTGCCCTGTATGCCAACCCGGCCGACAGAGAAAAACTCGTAAGCCGTCTTCAGGAAAATGGCATGGTTGACGGTTTTGAATTACAATTTCGGATGAAAGATGGACGTGTCCTTGATGGGCTCCTGTCGGGGAGGATTTTCAGATACGGAAAAGAGGATTGCCTGGTTGCGGTCACGAAAGATATCACTGAATTCAAAGGGACGCAGGAAGAGCTTCGCCAATCGGAAAAACGGTACAGGGACCTCTTCAATTCAGTGTCGGACCTTATCTACACGCAGGATCTTGAAGGCCGCTTTACCAATGCAAACAGGGCCATGACCAGCATATTCGGCTATGAGCTTGACGAGTTTATAGGACGTAAGGCAGCGGATTTCATGAAGCAGGAGCTCATGCCACTCTTTTATACCGAGTACATAGAAAGAATTAAGAAACAAGGTCACTGTGAGGGCATCTCAGGCTATTTTACAAAAGACAGGCAGAAGATATACCTCGAGTATCGGAGCAATCTCATAAAACCGGCACAAGGAGAACCCTATATCAGCGGTATAGCACGGGATGTGACCGAACGCGTCCTGGCTGAAAGGGAGCTCAAGAGACTCCAGAAACAGATGCTCCAGGCTCAGAAAATGGAGGCTGTTGGGACTTTGGCAGGAGGGATTGCCCATGACTTCAATAACCTCCTCCAGGCAATTCTTGGATATACGCAGATTCTTATTATGCCAAGGGATGAAAGCGATCCGGATATTGCGGATCTTCGGCAGATAGAAAAGGCGGCCACCAGGGCCAGTGAGCTCACTCAGCAGCTTCTTACCTTCAGCCGCAAGGTGGAGAGCAAGCCGAGACCCGTGAACCTCAATCATGAAGTGCAACAAGTAGAGAAGCTGCTCAAGAGGACAATCCCCAAGATGATCGATATAGAACTCCGCCTGGAAGAAGGCCTTGCAACGATCAATGCCGATCCCGCCCAGTTGGAACAGTTGATGATGAACCTGGGAGTGAATGCAAGGGATGCCATGCCGGAAGGCGGGAAACTGTTTATTGAGACGCGAAATGTATTCCTGGACGAGAGCTATTGCCGCGACCATCTGGGGGCAAGACCGGGGAAATATGCGCTCTTAAGTATTTCCGATACGGGCATTGGGATGGACAAAGATACCCTTGAACATATCTTCGACCCTTTTTTTACCACAAAGGGCGTGGGAAAAGGAACCGGCCTTGGCCTTGCCATGGTTTATGGCATTGTCAAAAGTCACGAGGGTTATATCATGTGCTACAGTGAACCCGGACAAGGAACAACCTTTAAGATTTACCTGCCGGTGATAGAGGGAGAGACCGAAGATATGAGATTGGAGAAAAGGGAAAAACCCATACCGGAAGGAGGACATGAGACTATTCTCCTGGTGGATGACGAGGATCTTTTGCGCGGCATCGGCAAGGACATGCTTGAAAAGTTCGGATACACGGTCCTCCTCGCACACGACGGTGAGAGTGCTCTTGAGCTGTATAGTGAGAGGGCCAAAGATATTTCCCTGGTCATCCTGGACCTTATCATGCCGGGCATGGGGGGGAAGCAGTGTCTCGTGGAGCTCCTGAAGATGAATCCCGGGATAAAAGTAGTGATTGCCAGCGGATATTCCATAAACGGCCATGCCAAGGATACCCTTGAGGCCGGAGCAAGGGCATTCGTGAGCAAGCCGTATGAGATGAATCAGATGCTTGGAGTTGTAAGAAAAATCATTGATGAGAAATAAAATAAGATATTTTGAGTGGGATGATGAAAAAGATTGAACATGCCGGGGATACCCATGCAGCAAAATGCTACCACAACGCTCGTCGTGGTAGCATTTTCTTTTTACATGCAACCTTCTTGGGTTTGCCAATACTACTTAATGGTCACCAACTTTATCCTGACATTTTTGTACCCATATTTGGCTGCCGACTGTTTTTCGACCTTCCAAAGTTCAAAGGTACCGGAAGCGCGGTCACACGTGTCATTGAAAGCGATCGGGCCGCTGGCACCTTCAAACTCCAAAGTTTCCATAGCATCTCTTATCGCTTTTCCGTCATATTTGCCGGCTTTTTTGATCGCCTTGGCCACCGCCCACACCGCATCATAGGTAGTATCACAGTAAACCTCCGGGGCCTCTCCGTATTTGCTCTTATATGCGGCGGCAAACGTATCATAGGTCTTGGTTAATCCTCCGGCAGATCTCGTACCGGCCAGGAAGGCCTTTTCCATGAACTCAGCCGATTTTGCTTCTTTGAACAGACCGGAGCCGTAGTTCCCATCACATCCCAACCAGGGAATCTTATCCAGGCCTAAGTCAAGCGCCTGCCTGAAAACAATGATGCCATCATCACAATAAGTGGAGGCAAAAATGACATCGGGGTTACTGCTTTTAATCTGTTGCAACTGGGTGAGATAATCTTTCTTGGTCTGGTCATAGCGAACTGAGGCGACATGCTTTCCCTTCCATCCGGCTTGTTTCAAAAGGTCAACGAGTGCAATTTCCAAGCCCTGGCCATACGTATTGTCAAGCACAAACGTTGCCAACCGCGTAAATCCTTTTTCCATGATCACATCCGACAGAACCTTGGCCTGAAGATCATCACGAAGACAGGTACGGAAAAACCATTTTGTCCACCGTTGTTTTGAGAGTTTTGCTGCAGTGGCTGACGGCGTTATCATCGGAACTCTTTTCCGGGACGCATACGGACCCGCAGAAAATGAGCTGCCACTGATCATTGGTCCCACAATTACTTTCACTCCATTCACATCAATTAATTTCTTGATCCTCTCAAGGCCCTTTGCGGGCTCACAATTATCATTTTCCAGTATTAGTTCGACATCCTTGCCCAAAAGTCCTCCTTGGGCATTAATTTGATCAATTGCGAGTTTCGCCGCGTTTGCCATCCTGGTACCCATTGGTCCAAGATCTCCGGTTGTTGTCAAGAGACAACCTATTTTTATGGTTTTGGCCTCTGCAGGCCCAACCACTGCCAATGAAGCGAGCAAACAAAACATTGTTGCCATAAGCATAAATTTCTTGATCATTTTCCGCCTCCTTTCTCAGGATCTCACTCCAAAGATCCCATCCAAAGCAAAAGACATGACATTCTCACCATAGAACCTTTGACCATCACCTCCTCCCCACAAACAGATAGTATCTAACCCGGACAGCTCAAACTGATACTATTTGTGACACTGAAGTCAAGCGCCTCAAACCGCCGTTGTTTTTCGCCCGCTTTCAGCAGATTCCAGACACTGATTGCTGGATACTTGTTGGCGCAAAGTGAAAATTCTATTTGTCTAATCCCAGGTAGCGTTGCTTTGAATCGTCCTCTGAAAAAAGAGAATCGGCTGCACCCTCCATGGCACAGGATCCTTCTACCAGGACATAGCCTCTTTTTGACACGCTCAAGGCCTTCTTCACATTCTGCTCTACCATCAGAATTGCCATGCCTGCTTCTTCTATTCTCTCCAGTTTAGACAAAATAACCGACGTTGGCTTGGGAGAAAGGGAAGCCAATGGTTCATCGAGCAACAATATTCTTGGCTGACCCATCATAGCCCTTGCGATGGCCAGCATTTGCCGCTCCCCTCCACTGAGATTCCCTGCGAGATAATCCTTCCTCGCCGCAAGCTCGGGAAACATGTCAAATGTCTCTCCTATTGCCTTTCTTATGGTCTCTTTTCCCTTTCTATAATAAGCGCCCATATCAAGATTTTCGGCGATGGTTAGATTCGGAAAAACATTGTCGATCTGAGGCACATAACCTAGGCCTTGTTTTATCAACTTGTAAGGAGCCACCCCGGTAATTTCTTCTCCTTGGTAAAATACCTGACCCTGAAATACTCGGGCAAAGCCGAGAAGGCTCTTGAGCAGGGTGGACTTTCCGCTTCCATTGGGCCCCACAATAGCCACAATTTCACCTGTATCCACGGTGATACAAACATCGTTGACGATGATAACATCCCCATACCCGGCACTTATATTTTGAATAGTGAGAATAGGTTGCATGTTTCAGCCCCCTAGATAGACCTCATAAAACAGAGCGTTTTTCACGACATCCTTAGGCGCACCTTCAATCAATATTTTCCCCTTGTCCATGACGTACACCCTGTGTGCAAAATCAAACAGCAGCTCGAGTCTATGTTCGATAATAAAAAGGCTCAAGCCTTTATCACAGAGATCCGCGAGCTTCTCAAAAATTCTCCTGCCTAACTTGGGGTTAACCCCGGCCACCGGCTCATCCAACAGTAAAAGGGTGGGGGAAGCCATGAGCCCTTTTCCTATCTCCAAGAGTTTTCTTTGGCCACCTGACAGTTCACCGGCCGGAGCTGCAGCCAAATGCGCTATCTCCAGCAATTCAAGCAGCTCCATAGCCCTGTCCGCCATCTCCACTTCTTGTTCTTGCCAGCTATTCCTGAAAAGAAGGCTGTGAATGAAGCTGTCTCCTCGATGATTTCTCCCCGCCATCAGCATGTTATCCAGCACGCTCAAAGCCTGGAAAAGTTTGGGTACCTGAAAGCCTTTTACGAGGCCGAGGCCATAGGTCTGATGGGGTGGCATATTGTTTATGCGTCTGCCACTAAAATAAATACTTCCTTCATCTGGCTGATAGAGACCAAGAATAGTATTAAACAGGGTGCTTTTTCCACTCCCATTGGGTCCAACCAGGCCCCAAATGCTCCCACTGCTTATGTCCAGGTCCACCCCGTTGACAGCATAGAGCCCCCCAAAATGTTTACTAACTTTTCTCAGTTTCAGCAGTGGTTCTCTCATGTCCAATTCTATCCCTTGCCTTTGTTCTAATCTGGCTCTCTTTTAGCATGCCTTGCGGCCTATACAGGAGGATCAGAATAATCAAGATGCCAAAAATGATATATTGCAAGTTGCTGGGATCCACCGGCAGCGTCAAATAGTCCTTGGCAATATTTGCTCCTCTATCGAAAACCATTACCAGGACAGCACCCAATAATGCCCCCCAGTTGTTCCCGGGGCCACCGACGAGAACCATTATCCAGACGGTAAAAGAGAGCATAGGCACGAACATGTACGGATCGATGAATTGAATATACTGCGCGTATAAACCGCCTCCCAACCCTGCAATGGCTGAACCCAGTGCGAATATTTGAGCCCTGTATCTGGTCTTATTCTTCCCCAGTGCTTCAGCGGCCAGCTCATCCTCCCGAATAGCACGCATGACCCTCCCATAGGGAGAATTGGCCAACATCTGCACAACAACGAAACAGACTGCTAAACAAAAGTAAACCAGACCGATGTTTACCAATGCATCAATGCGAGCCGACGAATCACCAACTGAAATAGCAGGAAGAACCGGAGTACCCCAAACGCCCCCTGCAATCCAGCCCTCCGATTTCACAATAAGCTTCAAGATTTCGCCAAAGCTCAAAACCACTATGGCCAAGTAATCCTCTCTCAGCTTCAACGTGGGCAGAGAAACAATGACGCCAACAATAGCTGCAGCCACTGCACCGGCAAGAAGGCAGAAATAAAAGGGAACATTGATTTCAGACAGAAGATAATACGTGTACGCGCCCACCAGCACAAAGGCTACTTTCCCGAAATTGGCCAAACCGGCAAAACCGAACTCCAGGTTCAGGCTTAGTGAAAATATCCCAAAAATGCCAATCAAGACAACGAGATCAAGAAAATAGACTAACAGGTCCAATTATCCTCTCCTGAAAAACATAGCCAAGCCCTGGGGTTTCACAATGAGGGTGATGATCAAAATCAAGAAAGCAACTGCTATCCGATAAGAGGTCGAAAAACCGAGGGCCATCAGAGCAACCACCCCGCAATTTTCAGCAAGGCCGATAATGAATGCCGCGACGATAGCGCCGTAAAAATTACCAATACCTCCTAAAATGGCAACAGCGAAAATGGGCAATATGATATCCCAACCGGTCATAGGCCAAATCTGGGTGTTCGCTGCACGGAATATACCGGCAATAGCTGCAAGGCCGGCTCCGACAAACCACGTTATCAGGATCACGTTATCCGTATTCACACCGGATGCCTTCGCAAGCTCCGGATTACTGGAACTCGCTCTAATGGCCTTTCCAATCTTTGTTTTGATGAGGATAAAGTGCATAATGACGGAAAGGCCCACGGCAGAAAAAATGATCCACACCCAAAGCCCGGTTATCCTCAGTGGCCCCATGTCGAGGGATGGCCATTTACTGACAAAGTACAAAGGCTTCCATCCCCAAATCGAACCAATGGAATATCTCAAGACAAAACCCAGGCCTATTGAGGCGACCATGAGATGAATAATTGTCGCCCCTCTCCGGGCCAATGGCTGAAACACTGATCGATAACACAAAAATCCCACCACACCCGTGAGCAGGAAAGCTACTGGAAACGCGACGCTCAAACCTAACCCCAACTGTACAGATACCAGATACCCGAAAAAAGCGCCGACCGTTAGTAACTCAGCATGAGCAAAGTTGGGAAACTTCGAAAGGCCATAGGTCAATGTTAGGCCCACTGCTCCAATGAGATAAATACTTCCTGTAACCGCTGAATTAAATAATATCTGAACCCAATTTGCCAAAATGAGCACCTATAAGCGAAAAAAATGATAACTCGTTCCTCAAAAATGATTTGTGAACGGGGGCTTACAATGAACCCTTTCCCTTGGCTTTAATATGAAAAATCTCTTTATCCTTGCCCAACGTGGATTTATTTTCCAAAAATTTGTATTTGTCAATATCTATCTTTTCAATAATCTACGACTAAATCTTGTGGCACTGGTGTCCCCACCTCGGTAAGTACCTTGCGATATTCGAGCTCACTTGCTCCGCATGGTCAGCTTTTTTCCTTGACGAATGTCAGGGGGCCTTTTTCATGGCCACATGAATACCCAGTAGCTTCCAGGAGGCTCGCTCGTGGATATAGGTCAGGCTGAACGTGGTTCTCTGAGGCCTCGTTGGATAATGACCTTTTACTTTCAGCAATCCCTCCTGGTCGAGGCAGATTTCATTCTCTATGACGGGATCCAATTGATTCAACGCGGCCAATTCTTTCTGTTTGGCAAAACTCCTGAATGCTTGGCGCAATCTGGCCGGCGTGGCTTGAATCTGCAACGTTGTGGAGACATTGGCATGAAAGGCTTGAAAATTCCGTTTCTGCGCGGCATTGGCAAAATCACCCATTGTGACAGCGGCTAATCTTTCGACCTCACCTCTTGAGGGCAGGGAAAGACTCTTGATCCTGGTCACGGCCAGGTGTTTGCCGGTCACGTCATTGACTACGATTTCGAAAACCCGCCAAACATGCATCCACGATAGTAGATTGTCCTCGGGCCGCATGCAAAAAAGCCCCAGACCCAGGTAACCGGACCGGTGGCCCAGCACCAGAAAGGCTACTTCACCCGGCACCCCCTTGACCATCACATCCCATTTTTCAAGCTTTCCCAAGGGGGACGCCTGTTTTGGCATCAGGTCCGCTTTGAGGGTGCACTGATCATAGGATAAGGATATACGTTGGAAGTCTTTTTTCAGATTGGCCAGGATCTCCTCTGGTGTCGCGCCGGTGCCTTTGGAAAACCCGCCGACACGGATAAACCCATAGGTGGTTACGTTTCCCTTGTTTTTATCACGGACCACCAGGCGCATATCCACTGCTGTTTGGCCGGCCGGCAGACCTTGATGCTCTTCGATTTCCCAGCTTTTCGGATGATGGAACTTGAATCTAGGCTTTCCGGCGGAGGCAAAAACAGCCATTGGGAAGGCATATCGTTGTGAGGCTTTTTGATGCACGGTGAAAGAGATGGCTGCCGCGGCAAAAATTGGGGCATACCGGATAAATTCGGATTCACGTGCCGACCCCGATACTACGAAAACACGGTCACCGTGACGGGAGAAAGTCAGTCGTGAAAGGAAGGATGAGGAACCCTTGGAAAACCGGGTCAGAACCTCATCAATCTCGCGCCGGTTATAGGTCCCTTGCCGGCGCACGAGCACATCCACCTTATTTTCCCTGAAATATTGATCCAAAAGGTCATACAGGCTGATTTCCATGGCCATCCGAGTATACGCCACCTGGATTCTGGCCGAATCTTTATCGTCTCCAGGGGCAGTTTGCTCGGCAAGAGGGACCATGCGCAGCGTATCCTCCTGCAGCATGTTGGCCGGCACGGTAAGGTGAATGTCGCGCCACCCTTTCGGTATCAACAGGTTAAAGCTAAGATCTTTGCGTTTCAAGGGTTTGTAGGTGAAGTTGAAATAGGATTTCTTGATCTGTTGTTCACTCGGCAGTTTGTTCTTCTGGAACGCCCGCAAAGGAGCAATAGCGTCGACGGCAAGAAGGACGGGAGTCTTTGTCATGACCCCTAGGGCCACAGTAACTACCAAACTTGCAACAAGGGTTCGGGCCATCACTTTGGCTGGGAATAGCATGGGGTACCTCCTTTCGTGCAAAAAATTTCTCTAACAGGAACGCCTGACACGATCTATCAAACGCACTTCAAAACGAAAGAGGGTGAATGAGATAAGTGAACAAGGGAAAAGGGTCTGCAACAATTGGCCTCGCACAGGCCCTTGCTGTCCAGTGATATCACTCCTGCTCAGCGTGCGCAACGTCCCTGAAATAGTGGGCGAACTTGCGGAGACTCAGAGGGGAAAAACGATCCAGCACGCTTGTGAGTTCCAGGCCGGGGACAAGGACCTTGACGACCGGGATTTCCAGCTCTTCTCTGGTCAGGTCCACGTAGATGGGATGAAAGCCGTTTCGGAGCAATACTTCCTCAAGGATTCGCAGATCCTTCGACACATCCCCGGATGAAAAACAGGGGAGTTCCTCATCATTGACGGTCCTGAGACCTTCCGGCGGGGCCGTCGATCCGAACCAGTAAGGATATGGATAGGGGATTTCAGTCATCGCCGAAGCCACGGCACGTTTTCCGTCCAGGTGTGCCGCGGTCCCCTTGAGGATGACTCCGCCCGGTCCCTGGATAAAGGCCTTATAGCAGGGTATCCCGAATTCCTGGGTGAGATCCAGGAACTGGATCTGGATGCCTTTTCGTTTCATTCCTCCGATAATATCATGTACTTTCGGGTCATCGGAACTGAGCAGAAACCGCCGGCTCTCGCAATAGGGCACGACCTTTTCCGCGTCTCTTTCGATGACCTCCAGGAGCCCGCTCAGTCTTGCCTCCTCCATGGTGCTGCCCGCGCCAAGGCCTGTTGAGGGAAGCCCGCTGGTAAGGCTCATCTCATCAAAATTGGCGAACAGAAAGACCATCTGGGCCGGAACAAGGACACGTGAATACCCCTCCGGACCGGCCATTTCTCCCGAAATCCAATAGAGTTCCTGGTCCTCATAAGGGACTTCCAGGAGGAACTCATTGGGATCCACGGCCCCATGCCCCCTTTTCAGGTCCGTATAGGTTCCCTTCACCAGTGTCGGAGCGCCCACGTACCCCGACAGGGTCTCTTCACGGGCCCGGCAAAACGCGGAATATCGTTCTGCTATCTCCATCAGGCACGAGATCCTGGCCTGGTGAATATGCATGCCGCGCCCGTAGCTTACCAGTTCCCCGCGCAGTCTCCAGTGGTTCCGTCCCTGTTTCAGGGTCACGTCGAGGTTCCAGGGCCTTTCTACCGCGTAGGGGCTTATCGTAGCCTCGGTCCTGGCCTCCCATCCCCTGAGGATGCCGAGGCGCTCCAGTTTTTTGGTCACCTGTCTCACGGCTTCTTTTGCCCGGGCCCTTCCTTCCTTCTCATGGCCGCCCGACCCATGCGAGCGTTGTTCCAGCGCGGCCCGCCCGGCCCACCATTGGTCTATGGCTTCGGGATCGTAAGGGATGGAAAGACCAGCCCCATCCGGTGGAGGGAGCGGTTTGTGCCAGGTCATATTTTCTGAAAAAAGCCTGAGCCAGTCTTCATGGGATTCATGGCGGGCCGCTCTTGACCAGCGGATGTAGATGAGAGGACTCGAATGGGTCAGTGCTTCGAGGTTGTTTGCGGTCAACCGGTCCCGGAGGGGTGCGAATTTTTCAGAAACCAGGGAGGCTTCATAGGCCAATACCCGGAGCAAAGGCTTTCGCTTCCCGGCTTTATCCACAAGATCGAGGAGTTCATCCGGCTCGAGTTTCCCGATACGGTCCAGCGCGTACTGGCGCATGAACTGGTCATGGGGATGCTCCTCGAGAGCCGCGGCCAGGTCCGTGAAAGTCGGATCTCTCTCAGGGATGCAGGAAAACCAGCCCACTCCCTGGCCCGTGCCGAGACGTGAAAGCATATAGTGTATGCTGTGGCTTGCAGGAGTTTGAGATGCATCGTTCACGTTGAAAGCTACCTTCCGCTCAGCTCATAGGTACCCCTGACCCGGTCCTGGAGATACACAAAGTCGAATTTCCCCCCGCAGGCCTCTTCAAACCAGGTTTGCCCCTGTTCCCGGCACGAGGCACACGCGTTTCTCGGGATGTGCACGGCAAAGATATGATTTCCCCTGCTGGATGTTGATTCGATGGAAAAGGTCCCTGGGCAATCCACGCAACGGCGGATTTTCTCGTGCTGCTCTTCCCGGATGCCGTCGGTATCGTAATAGATCTCCCGCTTCCGTGCCACTATTTCACCGGGCTTATAGGTATTTTTCTGAAACTCCTCCCGCAGGAACATGCCTTTGAGATCAATCACCTGCTGCTCAATATAGCGGGTAATATCGCCGCGCTGGGCCTGGTAATCCCGGTCATAATTAGGTTCTTTCACAAACCCGGTATCCAGGCCTGCCATGGCCATGATGATACCCACATTCACGTAAGGAAGCGCGTTTTCGACGGCGTACCCCCCTTCCAGGACCGCGATATCCGGTTTCAACCGGGCATTGAGCAGGGCATACCCTCTGGCTGAAAAATTCATATGGGTGATGGGATCATTGAAGTGGTTGTCCTGGCCCGCGGAATTGATCACCAGTTCCGGTTTGAATTTCTCCAGCAGGGGCATGATGAGCTCTTCCAGCACATACAGGAATCCCTCTTCTCCTGTCTGGGGAGGAAGCGGGATGTTCACGGTGGTCCCTTCCGCATTGGGGCCGCCCAGCTCATCGGGAAACCCTGATCCGGGATAGAGGGTTCGTCCGTCCTGATGCACGGAGATATAAAGGGTATTGGGATCATGCCAGAAAATATCCTGGGATCCGTCACCATGGTGGCAGTCCGTGTCCACGACGGCGATTTTTTCGACCCCGTACGTGTCCCGGATATACTCCGCCATCACCGCTTCATTATTGATGTTACAAAAACCCCGGTTTCCGTGGACCACCCGCATGGCATGGTGACCGGGCGGCCGCACCAGGGCAAAAGCGCTCTCCACTTCTCCCTTGAGAACCGCATCGGCAGCCACGAGACAACCCCCGGCTGAAATCAGGTGGCTTTCCGTGGTCACTGCCGCCTCGTCGGGAACGCAAAAATGGACCCGTTGAATGTCCTTTGCCCCGGCAGGCCTGACCCGGTACTCAAAGATTCCCTCCACGTCCAGGAGCCCCTCTTCCATGACCTGATCCTGGGTGTAAAGAAGCCGCTCCTCTCGCTCAGGATGGGTCGGGCTGATGGCCCAATCATAGGCCGGAAAAAAAACCAATCCCATGCGTCTTGGTGCCTTTATCATGATCCCTGCTCCTTTTTCCACTCCCGGATAATCCCCGGCGTAATACACAGCTTTATGCGGATATTCTGCCCGGTACGTGCATACCCCCGGATCATGTTGAAAACCTGTTCCTCAATAACGGATATCTCCAGGGAATCCGGATCCGCACCAATTTTCACCGCCTGATCCCTGAGCACCTCGTTTGCAAAGGACATGGCGTCCCGGGACTGATACCTGTAGGGAATTTTCTGATCTATTCCCGCCTCAGGGATGACAAGCGATCCCCTTTCCGTGTCCGCCTGGACCGTGATCTCGGCCGTGACCCTTGCGACAGCCGCACCAATGGCATTGGCCACCCCGAAGTGTTTCGGGACCCGGTGGGGTAACCCCAGGGCTTCCCCGAGAAAAGGGCCGACCTGGGGTGCGGGCCCGCCGATCACCACCAATGAATCCGGAACGATTTTCTCTTCCTGCAGGACCTCATGGATGGTATAAACCGGCCTGGAATTGATCCTCGCCAGGAAAGCCTCCGCGGAATCGGCAATGGAACGCGCCATGGTTTCAAGAATGCGCTGTGCCATGACCTTCGGGGAAAAGCCCATGGAATCCCCCATTTTTTTCATGGCAATGTTTGCCGCTTCCCGATCGCCTGCCTCCAGGAGACCCAGGGCAACCATTGCATCGGTGGGCGTCGGTACCGTGCCCCCAAACGCCATGGGTGGTCCCTGCCTGCGCGGGCCCACGTGCAGTGATCCATCCTTGGCCATGGTGACTTCACTATCCCCGCCGATTCCTATGGAATGGGTGAGCAGAGAACGGACAAGGGTTTGATACGGCCCGATCCTGATGCCCCTCGGCTCCAACAGGGGAATTCCAGCCAGTACCACGCTCATATCAGTGGTGGTCCCCCCAACATCCAGCACCAGGGCCGTGCCAGGGCATCCATCCAGGGCCAGGGCCCCCATCACGCTTGCCGCCGGGCCCGACTGCGCAGTTGCGGCCGGCGAATGCAGGGTGGACGCCAGGTCGATGGTTCCGCCATCCGGTTTCAGGAGGTACCGCGGCGCTTTCAGGGATTGTTCATTCAGGATTCGCATGAGGGCGCTCATAAATGCTTCATGCACGCGGTGGAGGGCCGCGTTCAGATAAGTGGTCGCGATTCTTCTTGGGAAATTAAGGCTCCCGGACACCTTATGCCCCAGCGAGATGGCGGAAAACCTCTCCTTTAGCAAACCGGCAATCTGCAGTTCGTGGGCCGGATTCCTGACCGAAAATTTTCCCGCGATTCCCGCCACTGAGATCCCTTTTTCGAGGATCGCTTTGGCCGCTTCCTCAACCGCCTCCCTGTCCACCGGCATTGCTTCAAATCCCTGGTGATCCAGGCAACCCCCTACCACGTGAAAGGAGGGACCCACGGAAAACCACTCCGGGTTCATGCCGGGACCGGCAGAGACAATCATTCCAGCCGGTTCCAGCTGATCCTGGACAATGGCATTGGTGGCCATGGTGGTGGAAAAAACCATCCTCTTGATCTTTCCCGGATCAATGGCACCGGTCACCTTTTCAACGGCCGTTCTCAGTGTCTCGAGCAAATCCTCCCCGGTTGGTGTCTTTGTTTCCGCCAGCACACCCTGGTCATCCAAAAGCACCGCGTCTGTCTGGGTGCCGCCCACATCCAGTCCCAGTATCATAGCATCACCATTCATCAAATTGCCCTTTCCTGATCCTTGCCCGCCCCCCTTGTGCCTTATGCCTTATGCCTTATGCCTTATGCCTGACAACATATTTCTATACCATGAATCCCGTGAAAGACCAAAGGGATATTGTGCACGCTGGCCTCAAGGTTGAGGGGGCAAAACCTGTCTCACTGGCACCAACATTGCAGTTAATACCATGGCGCAAAAAAGACTTTCAAAGTAAAAACCGTGGTGGTAGGATCTCGTGCAAGAGGGACACAAAATCAACACAGCGGGAAAGAGGTAGCGGCAGATGAACCAGCGGGAAAATTGGGACCGTGCCTTCCCGGCAAAAGAAATTTGCCGGCTCTTACTGGACAGAGGAATCATCACCCCCGGACAACACAAGGAAATTCTCGGGAAACACGCAAGCGTCCGGCGGAAGATCGAAACGAGCCAACAGCCTCGACAGTCTCCTGACTCAAAGACGCCCATTCCGCGTACCCCCGTCACCATCGTCGATGTGATCACCTCCCTCAATCTCGAGAGAGCTGATGATCCGGGACGTCCCCTGGACGAGGATTTCATCGTGCAAATCCTTGCCGATCACTGGAATATCCCGTACCAGAAAATTGATCCCCTGGAACTGGATCTCAACCTGGTAACGGGAACCATTCCTCACTCCTTCGCCATCAAACATCTCGTCCTCCCCATCGACGTGAAAAACGGCTGTCTCACCGTGGCGACCCCCAATCCCTTCAACGTGGAAGTTATTGAAGATATCGGCCGCGTCAGCCACATGAAGGTCCGCGTGGTGGTCAGTTCCAAGACCGACATCCTGCGGCTTATTAACGAATTCTTCGGTTTCAAGCGTTCCATTGCCGGGGCGGAACACCAGTTCTCCGGCCTGCCGGTAGATCTGGGAAACCTGGAACAATACGTCAAGTTGAAATCTTCCGAGGAACTGCCTTCCGATGATCAGCACATCGTCAATGCCGTCAACCACCTCCTCAATTACGCCTTTGATCAACGGGCGAGTGACGTGCACCTGGAACCGAAGCGGGATTCCAGCATCGTCAGGATGCGTATCGACGGGGTCCTCCACACCGTGTATAAACTCCCGAAAAATGTCCATTCAGCCATGGTGAGCCGCATCAAGAATCTTTCACGACTCGATATGGCTGAGAAAAGACGGCCCCAGGACGGCAGGATAAAGACGGCCAGGAAAGGGCTCGAGGCGGAGATCCGGGTATCCACGGTCCCGGTGGCGTTCGGTGAAAAGATCGTAATGCGGATCATGGATCCCGACATCCTCTTCCAGGACATGGCAGGCCTCGGTTTCACCGAGGGGGATCTTGCCCGATTCCAGCGGTTCATCGGCATGCCGCATGGTATTGTGCTTGTCTGCGGACCCACTGGAAGCGGGAAATCCACAACCCTGTATTCGGCCATGCGGTATCTTTCATCTCCTGAAATCAACATCACCACAGTGGAAGACCCCATCGAGATGGTCCACGAAGACTTCAACCAGATCGCGGTGCAACCGGTGGTAGGCATTACCTTTTCCACCATTCTCAGGAATATCCTCCGGCAGGACCCGGATATTATCATGATCGGTGAAATGAGGGACCTTGAAACGGCCCAGAATGCCGTTCAGGCAGCCCTCACCGGTCACCTGGTCCTTTCCACGCTCCACACCAACGACGCGCCGTCCGCCATTACCCGCCTTCTGGATCTCGGGATTCCATCCTTTCTGATTCAGGCGACCCTCGTCGGGGTACTCTCCCAGCGTCTTGTGCGCAAGATCTGCCCCCATTGCAAAGAATCTTTCCCGGTTGATCCGGTCAAGTTGACGGCTATGGGCCTGGACCTGGGCGAAGAGGACGTTACCGAACTCTGGCGGGGAAAGGGTTGTATCAAGTGCAGGGGAACCGGGTATCTCGGAAGGACCGCTGTTTTTGAGGTACTTCCCCTCAGCGAGGCCTTCAAGCAGCTCCTGGCCCAGGAGGTCCGCCTGGAAGAGTTGACCCGGTTGGCAGAGGCCGAAGGCATGGTCCGCCTCCGGGAAAATGCCGTCAGAAAAATGCTGGACGGGGTAACCACCTACCAGGAAGTCCTCCGGGTGACCTGGAATCAATGAATAAAGGCATAGAAGCATGCTGACCCGACTGACCATATCCAATTTTGCAATCATCAAACGCCTGGACATTTCCTTCCAGCCCGGTCTCAACATCCTTTCCGGCGAGACCGGCGCGGGAAAATCCATCATCATTAATGCCATGAACCTCATCCTGGGCGGCCGTGCCTCCGGAGACCTCATTCGCACCGGTTGCGAGGAAGCCATGGTAGAGGCGCTCTTTTCCATCCCCTCATCCGGGCATCTCACTGCACTGCTCCAGGACCTTGCCATCCCTTTTGACGGTGATCTGCTGATACGGCGTTCACTCCACCGGGAGGGTCGAAACAGGATATCCATCAACGGGACCATAGCCACCCTCCAGATGCTTTCCTCCTTGGGGGACCACCTGATCAGCATTTCCGGCCAGCATGAACATCAGCGCCTCCTTCGCCAGGACCATCACCTCTCCATCCTCGATGAATTCGGGGGGCTGGTCCCTGCCAGGGAAGCGTTTGCCGGCCTTTTCAACCAGTATCAATCCCTGCGTGAACAACTCCAGGTACTGGAAAGACAAATCGCTGAAATGAAGGATAAACAGGAGCTCGCGCGCTTTCAAAGGGAGGAGATTGACGGCGCCCGGATAGAGGAGCATGAAGATGAAACCCTGTCAAAGGAAAAAATGCGCCTTGAACATGCTGAACAACTCCTCACCACCGTCTCAGAAACCTACCAGGAACTCTACGAAAATGACCGTTCCCTGCTCTCCGCGCTTTTTGATTGTGCAAAAAAACTGGAAAAAGCCGCCCGGATAGATGACCGCCTTGGAGATATTGCCCGCACGATTGCTGAAAGCCGGGTGGTCCTGGAAGAGGCCGCCATATCTTTACGGGAGATCCAGGGGACCATTGAAATGGATCCTCAGCGGCTCGAAGCGGTCCAGGAAAGGCTGGAGATCCTCACCCGCCTCAAGCGAAAATACGGACCCTCCCTCCCCGATGTCCTTGCGTTTCGGCAAAAGATAGCAACAGTGATGGACGAGCAACATGAAAAGACTGAGAGGAAACGCGAACTGCAATCCCGCCTTTCTTCCCTGGGAGAGGAACTCCTCGAAGCGGCATACCGCCTTTCAGACAGGAGGAAGCAGGCCGCCCGGCGCCTCGAAAAAGCAGTGGAAAAGGAACTCCATGACCTCAACATGCCCAACACGCGTTTTCGAGTCGCGTTTCTTCCCCAAGAGGAACAGGCCCCGGACACCCGGGAGGCCCTTTCCATGCTCCGAAGCGAGGGGATTGATCAGGTGGAATTTCTGCTTGCACCGAATGTGGGAGAAGCCCTCAAACCGCTCGCGAAAATAGCCTCGGGCGGGGAGCTTTCCCGTATCATGCTGGCACTGAAAAGCATCCTGGCAAGGAGCGCATCTGTAGAATCGGTCATCTTCGACGAAGTGGATGCCGGGATCGGGGGGGCCACAGCGGAGGTGGTGGGAGAAAAACTGGTGGCGCTCGCCCGCTTTCATCAGATCCTGTGCATCACGCACTTGCCGCAGATAGCCAGCAAGGCCCATACCCACTACCAGGTCAGGAAAAACGTGGTAGACGGCAGGACGGAAAGCTCCATCCTGGAGCTTGGCGAGCAAGAACGCGTCGAAGAAATAGCCCGGCTCCTCGCAGGTCGCAAGGTCACTCCACAGGCCCTGGCCCATGCCCGGGAAATGGTGGGATAATGGATCGGCTAGTGCTTGAGGAGGATCACCTGGCCGATGGTGAAAGCCCCCCCGGAAAGCGGCCGTGCCACCGCCTCATGGTCATCCACTGAAACGATCTCTATCTCTCCCACTCTCTGGCTGCGCACAGGATAGGGACGGCCACTCATGGAATTGATCCACTTTTCGTAAGAAAATACCTGGAACACATCTCCTTTCTTTATCCCCACGTCACGCCCGCCGTTAACCCTGATGGCCTTGTCTTCTGCTGAAAGCACCTTTCCGATCCAGGGTATCCCCTCAAGGACTTCTGTGATAGCTGATACCTGCTTTTTCAGAATCTCCGGCAGGTGATCCTTGATGAGCTCCGCCATGAATTCCTTGTCGTTATCGGCGTACTCTTCTTCAGAGCCTGAAAATTTCCTGGTTTCCAGCCGCGTAAACAGGACCGCGCCGGTGCTCACGTCGATGAGATTCACCACCACGGAAATCTCATAGAAACGGGTGTTCTTCCGAAACGGCCAGATGCCGGTTCGCTTCATGGTCACATCGACCGGGTTAAGCACCCCGGTGATCAGGATGTTCAGTCCGCGTTCCTCTGCTTTCCGGATAAAATTTTTGGGAGTAACAATCCCGAACCGGGGAGATTTCATATTATCCGGCATGGAGAGCCCAAAGGGCTTCTCGTCCAGGATGACAAAGGGGATCTTGCGTATCTTTGAGATGAACTCGGCGGTAAATGCATTCCCCAGGTTACCGCCCAGGTGTGTCTCGTCCAGAAACGGGATCACTTTTATCCGCTTGGCGAGCAGAGGCTCGCTGCTGCGAATCCTTTTCAACAGGGAATGTGTAGAGCTACAGCCCCAAAAAGCGCCCAATGTGATCAGGAGTATAAGTCCGACAATCCTCAAAAGTCTCTTTTTCATTCTCTCCCTTTCTTCCGAGAAGCCTCTGCTCAGAACACAATGTCAAATGTTTCAAATTCTCCCTGCCAGGGCTCCTCGATCTCCTTTACCCGGTCGACCCTCGCGGCGGACGGACCTGCATAACACCAGGCTACCAGCTTCCTCACCGCCTTCTCAGGCCCTTCCGCAAGGACCTCTACCCTGCCGTCAGGGCGGTTTTTCACCCAGCCCCGAACGTCGAGCAGGTTTGCCTGCCTGCGGGTGGAATCCCTGAACCAGACGCCCTGGACCCTTCCCTCGATAATCAGCCTGACTCGAAGATTATCCACGTGAAACCTCCAATAATTCCAATAATTCCCCTTCATCAATGGTGGCGACGCCCAAGTTCCGGGCCTTTTCCAGTTTCGAACCGGGAGATGCGCCCACCACCACATAGTCGGTATTCCTGCTCACCGTGCTCGAAACGTTTCCTCCCTTGCGCACGATCAGCTCTTTGGCTTCGGCCCGCTTCAGGGTTTCAAGTGACCCGGTCAAGACAAAAGTCTTCCCTTCAATGGGTGAAGGACCGGACGGTACCACTGTTTCCAGCGTAATCCCGGCGGCCAGGAGACGCTCTATCAATTCCTGGTTCGCCGGATCTTCAAAATAGGAAAGGATACTCTCCGCGATCTCTTCCCCAATTCCCTTGACGGAAAGCAGCTCCTCCCTGGAAGCCTTCCTGAAACGCTCAAGCGTCAGGAATTGATCGGCCAGGAGCTGTGCCACGTGCTCCCCAACATGCCTGATCCCCAGGGCATAGATGAATCTGGCAAGGGTCGTCTGCTTGCTTTTCCGGATTGCCTGCATCAGGTTGGTTGCCGCTTTCTGCTCGATCTTGTCCAGCTTGAGCAGATCATCCATGGTCAGCCCGTAAATATCCGCCTCGTCATGGATCATTCCCCGCTCCAGGAGCTGGCCAAGGATTTTGTCCCCCAGCCCGTCAATATCCATGGCTCCTTTTGACACGAAATGCCTGAGTGACGCCCGGACCTGGGCGGGACAGGCAGGATTCGGGCACCGGGAAACCGCCTCCCCTTCCTTTCTTTGCACGTTTGCCCCGCACACAGGACAGACATCCGGCATCCTATACGGCTTTTCATTCCCCGTGCGGCGCGAGACAATGACCTTCACCACCTCCGGGATGACATCCCCGGCCCGCTGCACAACAACCGTATCCCCTTCGCGAATGTCTTTCCGGGTAATCTCGTCCTGATTATGGAGCGTGGCTCGCCTGACCACCACGCCGCCCACTTCCACGGGTTCCAGGTGTGCCACCGGCGTGAGCGCCCCGGTTCTTCCCACCTGCACTTCAATGTTCTCGATCCTGGTGGTCTCCTGGACCGCCTTGAATTTGAAGGCCGTTGCCCATCTGGGGCTTCTGCTCTTTTCCCCAAGCCTGGCCTGGAGATCCAGCCGGTTGACCTTGATCACCGCGCCGTCAATCTCAAACGCGAACTGGTCCCGCGTTTCTTCCAGCCGGTGACAATACGCGACCACCTCCTCAACCGTGTCACAAACTCGGATATGCGGTCTGTTTACCCGCAGTCCCCAATCCTGCAAAGCGAGCATCAGATCGTACTGGGTTTCAAAGGTCAGGGTGCTGAATTCGCCCACCCCGTAACAGAACATATTCAACGGGCGTCTCGCGGTTATGCGCGGGTCAAGCTGCCTGATGGAGCCCGCAGCCGCATTTCTTGGATTTGCAAAGGGCGGAAGATCCCGGGCCACCCGTTCCCTGTTCAACGCCCGGAAGGCCTCTCTCTCCATGTAGATCTCCCCCCGGACTTCCAGGAGATCCGGGACCGGATGTTCTCCGCTCATTGATTTGAGCTTGAGCGGAATCGTCAGGATGGTCTTTGCATTCGCGGTCACATCCTCTCCCGTGTACCCGTCCCCCCGGGTAGAGGCAACCACGAACCTTCCCTTCTCATACACCAGTTCCACGGCCAGCCCGTCAATCTTCGGCTCAACCGTGTATTGAAAGGGTCCCTCTTCCCCAAGAAATCTCCTCACCCGGGAATCAAAATCCTTGATATCTTCATCATTGAAAGCGTTTTCAAGGCTCAGCATGGGGAGGCGATGTTTGACCTGCCTGAACGCGGTCTGGGGCTCTCCGCCCACCCGCTGTGTAGGGGAATCAGGAGTCACAAGCTCCGGGTACTCTTTTTCCAGCGCAACAAGCCTTTGGAAAAGCCGATCGTATTCCGCGTCTGATATCTCCGGATCATCCAGCACGTAATAGCGCCGATTGTGGTACCGGATGAGCTCTCGCAACTCTTCAATTTCGTGCTGTATCTTCGCCACGAGTCCTTGTTCTCCGCTTGACGGCCTCAATCAGGCCAAAACATCCGGTCAGCATCATGTCCCCGAAAGGTGCAGCCATGTGGGCACCCAGCCCCGGGAATCTTCCCCGGTTCGGCCCTGTAATACTCGTCGGCCTGAAGTCACTTTCTAACGGGGCTTCCGGAAGGACGAGACACCCGTGTCCCCTGTCGTCAAAAACTTCCTGGTTGGTGAGGTCCCCCTGCCGGAATCGTTCCAGGTGGTCTTTCAGTTTCTCTTCGTTCAACAGCGAGGTGTGATGTTCATACACGCCCAGCACCTTCTCACCCTTCACGAGGGTCGCGACGGTATGTTCATTCCCCGCATTCACCACGGTCACCCCCTGGTCCACCTTTTCCGCCACCCAGGGATCCAGAACCGCGCCCAGAACGGCCGAAGCACCCGTGTCCATGATCCACGCCCCCGGCGCTGAGCTCGCCACCGCCCTCATACGCGTCAAGTGTTCGGGAGGTTCTTCGTAGAGCAGATCCTCAAGGACTTTCCCCGCCTTCAAGAGATCCGCCCACTGCTTGAAGCGAAAGGCCCGGTTACTTTCATGGGGGGAAAATCCGTGGTCCTGGACGGATACTGCCACGAGCCCGGGCATGGACACCTTGAAAAGAGCAAGTGCTTCCCGGATCTTTTGCACATCAATATCCGCCATGCATAATTCTTCCAGGGGCGTCACAGACGGTCTTTCATCTACCACGCGGATCCCGGTCTCTTCCACCCTGCGCAGGTCATCATGAAAGGTGCGGGCGGCGTCCGGCAGGGCAAAAGCCAGGAGACCCGCCTTCAAGTGCTTCCGCACCGCCTTGGTGCAGGGCCCTCCTCCCATGGTGGTCCCGGTAAAAAAGAGGTGCTTTCCTTGCCTGGTCGCCTGATTGATACGCCCGGCCAGCATACTGGTGGCCGACGGGACGATGAGTTTCGGGCAATTTTCCACTGCCATGCCCGGCCACCAGGCAAGGATATCCTGGGTCCCGCTCCCCACATCAACGGCAAGGACACCCGATTCGAGTTTATCTTTCAATGGTTTCTTCCTCTCCTATTACATCCTGATGCATGGACAGGATCAGATCCAGGAAGAGTTCCGCACCCTCCCTGGTGACCTTCTTCACGGTGGGACTGGAAAATCCCGTGTGCCATCGCAGGTCAAACAGCTCATCTGAAACAACGAGCATGCCGGAGAGCGCCACGGAACGGAAAAGCGCCACGTGCATCAGTGCCGACATCTCCATTTCCACGCCCAGCACCCCTGCCCGGCTGTACTGTTCCACTTTGGCCGGTGTTTCACGATAGGGGGCATCCGTGGTCCATACGGCCCCGGCCCGGGATTCCACCGGCAATCCCTTTACGGCCTGCACAAGAAGCTCCGTCAGATCCTGATCCGGTTCAACCGGGCTCTTCCCAACGGGATAGTGGCCCGATGTCCCTTCCTCAGATACGGCGGACGTTGGAATGACCACGTCACCTATCCGCAGGAAACGCTGAAGAGACCCACACCACCCCAGGACCCAGAACCGCTTTGCCCCCAGCACGATCAGCTTCTCCATGGCAAGCACGGTCTGAGGAGCCCCCAGAAACGGGCCTGCGAAGCTTACGCGTTCGCCCATCGGGCCTTCCGGCCGGTACAGGTGCGAGAGTGCCATATCATGCACCGGCAGTCTTTCTCCTTGGGTTTTTTGTACCAGGAAGCGCACGGCATCAGGGACCATGGCCAACACCACATCGGGCCCAAGAAGGGGGTCATGTCTTCCTCTCCGGGGGAAAATGATCCCTTCTTCCCTCGTTATTTCCCTGCCCGGGCCTGCTGTCCTGTTTTCCATGCATCCATCCTCCACCTTTGCCCCAACCATGGAATACTAAAAGGTATGGCCAGTATTGGCAACCATAAATTTGACATTTTCCAACGAAATCATGGCTCCCTGCGCAGTCAAACGGCCTATTCCTGTTCGCCTGCTCTTTATACAAAATCCTCCGGCACATTTCTCCCCAATAATCTGCTGAACCCTTTTCCAACTCCTCTGAAAGATTTTTATGGAAAAAATACAACGCTGTGATAAAATAACGAAAAAGAGACGCACCGGGAGATGGCCGGGTTTTTCATTGACATAATTGATTTTAATGAATAATAATAGTCGTTTTCGTTTTGAGAGCCAGTGATGTTTGAAAACCTGACCGAAAAATTCAATCGCGTCTTCAAGAAGGTAACCGGCAGGGGAAAGCTTACAGAGGCCAATGTCCAGGATGCTCTCAAGGAAGTACGCCTGGCGCTGCTGGAAGCGGATGTCAATTACAAGGTCGTCAAAAGGCTCGTTGAAGACATTAAAATCCGCGCCATCGGCCAGGAGGTCCTCGATAGTCTGACCCCCGGCCAGCAGCTGATCAAAATCGTCAACGAGGAGTTGTCGCGTTTGATGGGGGGGGAACGGCGGGACCTGGACCTGACCGGCAAGACCCCCCATATCATCATGCTGGTAGGGCTTCAGGGCTCCGGGAAGACCACCACGGCCGCGAAGCTCGCTTATTATTTGCGGAAACAGGGCCGGCACCCCTACCTGGTACCGGCTGATATTTACCGGCCGGCGGCCATCGAGCAACTGAGAAAGCTCGGTTCTCAAATAGACGTGCCGGTTTATCCCTCAAGCCCTGCACAAAAACCCGAGCACATCTGTGTTGATGCGCTGTCAAGGGCGGGAAGGGAGAACTGCGACCTCCTGGTTTTTGACACAGCAGGGCGCCTCCACATTGATGAAACGCTCATGGCGGAGCTGCAGCGGATCAGGGAAAAGACGAACCCCCAGGAAATCCTGCTCGTGGCAGATGCCATGACCGGGCAGGACGCGGTCAATGTGGCCGGGCACTTTAACGACGCCCTTTCCATAACCGGCGTTATCCTTTCCAAGATGGAAGGGGATGCCCGGGGTGGAGCGGCCCTTTCCATCAGGGCGGTGGTCGAGAAGCCCATAAAATTTGTGGGCGTGGGTGAAAAGCTCGATGCCCTTGAGCCTTTCTTCCCGGACAGGATGGCCTCCAGGATCCTGGGGATGGGTGATGTCCTTTCCCTGATTGAGAAGGCCCAGGCCCAATTTGATGAGAAGGAAGCCGTAAAGCTCGAAAAAAAGATCAAAAAACGGGAATTCGACCTGGATGATTTCTCCGCGCAGTTAAAACAGGTCAAAAAGCTTGGCTCGCTCGAACAGATCCTGGGCATGCTTCCCGGCATGGGACAGATGAAAAAGCTCAAGCAGCTCAAGCCCGACGAGAAGGAACTGGTGAAGATCGAAGCGATCATCAGTTCAATGACCAGGCAGGAGCGGAAAAATTACAAGATGATTAACGGCAGCAGAAGGAAAAGAATCGCGAAAGGAAGCGGTACCTCTCTGCAGGACGTGAATCGCCTGTTGAAGAATTTTGCACAATCAAAAAAGATGATGGAGCGGCTGACCAGGAAGGGTCTTCATGATGTGGGTGCTCTTTTTGGCTAGTCAGAACTAATAACACTACAGGGGGTGATACTGGTATATGGCGGTGAGAATCAGATTGACAAGGATGGGCGCAAAGAAAAAGCCCTTTTACCGGTTGGTGGCAGCTGACTCGGAAGCCCCGCGGGACGGGAAGTTTCTGGATATTCTCGGCTATTACGATCCGAAAGCCGACCCGGCGATAATTAAAATTCAGGAGGATAAAGTCCGTTACTGGCTGGAAAAGGGCGCGGGAATGACGGAATCAGTCAGATCAATCTTAAAGAAGCAAGGGTTCACAAAGTCTCCTTCAGCGGCAAATTGAGGTGGTGCGGATGAACTCAAACATGGAGGTGAGTCGAGATGAAGGACTTGATTTCCTACATAGCAAAAGCGCTGGTGGACAAACCAGAAGATGTGGTTGTCACTGAGATAGAGGGAGAGCAAACCTCTGTGATTGAGCTAAAGGTAGCCAAGGAAGACCTGGGGAAAGTCATCGGAAAACAGGGCCGCACGGCGCGGGCCATGAGGACGATCCTCAGCGCGGCTTCCACAAAGATTAACAAGCGGTCGGTTTTGGAAATCATTGAATAGGCTTGCCCCGAAATCCAGATCATAGCCTGCTCCCGGTGGGAAAGGTTCTCCGGCCCCATGGGCTGCGCGGCCAGTTGAAAATTTCCGCGTACGCGCGGTCGGATGCGACCTTCCTGCGCGCCGACACCATTTTTCTGAGGGATCGAACGGGAAAACTGACGGAATTCACCATCGCTTCCGCAAGGTCCATGAAGTCCGGATATATTGTTGAACTCGAGGAACTCTCTTCCCTGACTGATGCTGAACGATACCGGGATGCGGATATCCTGGTCAGAAAAAACGCATTGCCACGGAAAGAGGAGGATGAATATTTCTGGTACGAACTTCTTGGACTTGACGTGTTCCTGGAATCGGGGGAATACCTGGGTCCCATCAGTGATATCATTGCCACGGGCAGCAATGATATCTATGTGATCAAGCGGGGAAAAAGCGAGTTGCTCATCCCCGGCACCCATGAGATCATCAAAAACATTGATCTGGAACGGGGAAAGATGATGATTCACCCCATAGATGGCCTCCTGGATCTTCATGAGATATGATGTTCTGACCATATTCCCGGAAATGATCCAGGGATATCTCAAGGAAGGCATTCTGGCACGCGCCGCAAAACGGGATCTGATCAAGATTGAGGTAACGGACATACGCGCCTTTGCAAGGGGCGCTCACAAGAATACGGACGACCGTCCCTTCGGGGGCGGGGACGGCATGGTGATGAAGCCCGGGCCCATATACAGGGCACTGGAATCGGTGCCCAGGGTCGCGCCGGAAAGCCTGGTCCTGCTCCTGACACCCCAGGGGAAAAGATTTGACCAGGCCATGGCCTGGGAGCTGTCCAGGCAGAAACAACTTATTCTGCTCTGCGGCCGTTACGAGGGAATTGACGAGAGAATCAGGAAACTGTGCGTTGACCGGGAATTATCCATCGGGGATTATGTCCTGAGCGGGGGGGAACTGGCGGCACTTGTCCTCATGGACGCGGTGAGCCGGCTCATTCCCGGAGTCCTGGGAGGTGAAAAATCCACCCAGGAGGATTCTTTTGAAGATGGATTACTCGAATACCCGCAGTATACCCGTCCCAGGGTATTCAGGGGTGAGGAGGTCCCGGAGGTTCTTCTGTCGGGGGATCATGAAAAGATCCGTCAATGGAGGAGAGCCCAATCCCTGAAACGGACGCTTGAGAAACGGCCCGATCTCCTTCACCACGCCCGCCTCACTCCACAGGATGAGGCGATGCTGAAGGAACTCAAGGGGAAGGTCGATAAATAGAGACGCAGGACTGTAGTAGATGCCCCTGTACATAGGACTCGTTCATTATCCCGTGTATAACAAGAACGAGCAACGGATTGCCTCGGCAGTCACCCCGGTTGACCTCCATGACCTGGCACGCGTTGCCAGGACCTATGGTGCCCGCAAATTGCTGGTGATAACACCGCTGAGCGATCAACAGGGGCTTGTGGATCGCATCTGCAATCATTGGACAGCAGGTTTCGGGGCCTCCTACAATCCCCACAGGAAAAAGGCCATCGAACTTGTGACCGTCGCCCCCTCCCTGGAGGATGCCGTTCTGAGCATCCACGCAACAGAAGGGGAAGCGCCGTTTGTGCTGGCCACTGACGCGAACAGGCAGAAGGAGAACATGCTCTCCTTCCCGGACGCGCGCGCCATGATCCGGCAGGACCGGGTTGTGTTTCTCCTTTTTGGAACGGCATGGGGGCTGGATCAGGAGGTCCTGCAACAATCAAACGCTGTTCTGGAACCGGTCCCGGGGGTGGATGGGTACAACCATCTCTCTGTCCGGGCGGCGGCGGCAATTGTATTGGACCGTTTAGTTGGTGCCTATCCATAAATCAGAGATTTGCGGAGGGAGCCATTTGTGGATAGGCACCACTTGGGACAAAAGAGACATCGTTCGGAAGCTGAATGGGTAAAAGTCCGGTAATCGATGATCAGATCGAGACCTTTTCCATTTGGCTCCGTCGTGTACGGTAAGACGAGGAGGAAATATGAACATTCTGGAAATGCTTGAAAAGGAACAAATGCGAACCGACATCCCTGACTTTCGTCCGGGTGATACGGTAAAGGTCCATGCCAGGATCAAAGAGGGCGAAAAAGAGCGAATCCAGGTCTTCCAGGGCGTTGTCATCCGGAAACGGAAAGGCAACACGGGAGCAAGCTTTACGGTTCGAAAAATATCGTATGGCATTGGTGTGGAAAGGATCTTTCCACTCCATTCCCCTTCCATCGAAAAAATCGAGGTTATGACCAGAGGGAAGGTGAGGAGGGCCCGGCTTTATTACCTGAGGAAGCTGCGAGGAAAAGCCGCCCGGATCAAGGAAAAAAGGTACTAACCCTTTAGGTATTTAGACCATTTTCTTGTCGAGTCCACCCGAAAACCTGTCCCTTTTTCCTGAGGGAATTGACCCCGGTGAATGCCATCCCTTTCTGCACGAGGCAATGGCCAGGAGGGCCGGCTATACCACGGTTGCCGGGCTGGATGAAGCGGGACGGGGCCCCCTTGCGGGCCCGGTTGTGGCTGCAGCGGTGATCCTCCCCGGGGAGGTGCATTTGCCGGGAGTCCGCGACTCCAAGAAAATGACTCCTCATGCAAGGGAAAAGGCCTTCGAATTGATTCAGCAGGAGTCAACGGCCGTGAGCATTGCGGTCGTTTCGCATACCTACATCGACACCCATAATATCCTGAACGCCGCCCTTGAGGCAATGAAAAGGGCTGTCCTGGCGCTTGCACCGCGGCCGACTTTTCTTCTGGTTGATGGTATCCATCCAGTGCCCGTGCGCTTGCCGCAGAAGTGCCTGAAAAAAGGCGACCAGAGGAGCATGAGCATATCAGCGGCCTCGGTCATGGCAAAAGTTTACCGTGACCGGATCATGGAAAATTATCACCGCCTGTTTCCACAGTACGGTTTTGAACAGAACAAGGGCTATGGGACGCGGTATCACCTGGACGCCCTCAAACGGTTTGGTCCCTGTCCGTTTCACCGCCTCACGTTTCGGGGGGTCTGTTGACGTGACAAGGGAGCGCCTTGATCTCGGAAAAAAGGGAGAAGAACTCGCCCTGAAGACCATCCGGTCCATGGGATACAAGGAAATCCTTCAAAATTATCGCTGTCCCCTTGGGGAGATTGACTTGATCGCGCGCGACGGTGATACCCTCGTATTCCTGGAAATCAAGACCAGGAGGACCGGATCAACCGGCTATGCCAAGGAGGCGGTAAATGCCCGCAAAAGGCGCCAGATCTCGAAGGTCGCGCTCGCTTATATGAAGGCGAATCATTGCGGGAACATGCGGGCCAGGTTCGATGTGGTGGCCATAAGCCTGGCGGGGCCTTCTCCGAAGATTGAGGTCATTAAGAATGCGTTCGATCTCGCGTACTAGTCCCGGCACGCTCTCCATCGTTTCCACCCCCATCGGAAACCTGGAGGATATCACACTCAGGGCCTTGAAAACCTTGAAGGAAGTCGATATTATTGCTGCTGAAAATGTTGGCCATACCAGGGGGCTCTGTGCACATTACGGGATCAAGACCCGGGTCGTACGGTATAACCAACACAATCAGAAAACAAAAGCCCCCGAACTCATCGGCAGGTTGAAGAGGGGCTTCAATGTAGCCCTGGTGACCGATGCGGGAACACCGGGCGTTTCAGATCCGGGCACATTGCTTATTCACAAGGCCGCCCAGGAAGCTCTCACGATTACGCCGATCCCGGGACCGTCCGCGGTTACCGGTGCCGTTTCGGTCTCCGGATTTCCTGCGGAGCAATTCGTTTTTGGAGGCTTTCTTCCCCCGCGGGCCGGCAAGAGGAGACAGGCACTCCGGGCATTTATTTCCGAACACCGCACCATGGTCTTTTTCGAGGCGCCGCATCGATTAAAGGCCATGCTCGCAGATATGCGGGACGTGCTGGGCGATCGAGAGATTGTCCTGATCCGGGAGATGACCAAGCTTTATGAACAGACGTACCGGGGAAAAATATCCGGTATTCTGGCAAATCTGCCGGAAGAGCGCATCAGGGGGGAATTGACGCTTGTGGTGAAGGGAAGCGAGGAAAAAGCAGGTCCCGGAGAAATTCCTGCACAGGTACTTGACAAAATAGACAAACTACTGACTGAGAAACAGTTGAGTGTAAAAGATGCTGCCAGGGACATTGCCACTGAACAAGGATTGCCTTACCGGCAGGTATACAGGATCTGCCTGACCAGGAAAACAAGGTTGTCTTCAACGGAAATCCAATGAATGCAAGCGAATCAAACAGAGAAAAAAAAAGGATGCTCAAAATAGCAAATACCCTTGGGCTGCATGCCAGGGCGGCAGGGAAAATCGTGGCCCTGGCAAATCAATATGAATCAAAGCTGTTCCTCAGAAAAGACGAAGAAGAAGTGGACGGCTCCAGCATTCTCTCCATCCTCACCCTTTCCTGTCCAAAGGGCACTGAGGTGGAAGTCAAAATCATAGGTGAAGATTCAGAGGCGTTCATGGAAAGCCTGACAGAGCTTTTCTCTAACAAATTCGGGGAAGAGGCATGACCGCCCACCCAGGTAAATTAAAGGATACGATGCAGGGAATTCCCGTGTCACCGGGAATCATCATTGGAAAGGCTCACCTTGTGGACCGGTCCAGGGTCAAAATTCTCTACCAGTACCTCATTGATGAAAAACAGGTCTCCGGGGAGGTGGAACGCTTTGAGAATGCCCTTCGTGCTACCGAGGAACAGCTTGAAACGCTCAAAAACAAGATGCCCGAGCATGTCAAGGAACATTCCTTCATCCTTGACAGTCACTTGATGATCCTGCAGGACAGCATGCTCCGGGATTCCACCATACGCAGGATTGAAGAGGAAAAAATCAACGCGGAATGGGCACTGAAGAAATCCTTCCATGAAATCCGGAAGATTTTTGCCCAGATAGATGACGAGTACATCAGCAACAGAATACAGGATGTAGAGAGCGTCTCGGAAAGGATCTTGAGAAACCTCTCCGGGAAAGCGCAGGAAAGTCTCGCGGAGATACACGAGCGGGTGATCATCGTTGCCCATGATCTCTCCCCGGCCGACACCACCGAGCTTAATATCAGCAAGGTCATGGGATTTATCACCGACGTAGGGGGCCAGACGTCCCATACCGCGATCATGGCCCAGGCACTTGAAATCCCCGCGGTGGTCGGGCTTGAATCCGCAAGTGCAAGGATTTCGGACGGAGACCTGCTCATCGTTGACGGCAGCACCGGTGAGGTCGTTATCAATCCTGATGACGCTGAAATCATCCGTTACCAGGAAAAACAACTCCAGCACGAAAAATATAAATCCACGATCGCGAGAATCTGTCATCTCCCCGCGCAAACACCTGACGGATACCGGATTGCCATAAAGGCCAACATAGAATTCCTGGAGGAGGTGGCCGCTGTCCGGGATCACGGGGCCGAGGGCATCGGGCTTTACCGGACGGAATTTCTCTATCTGCGGAGCAAGGGCCTGCCTACCGAAGAAGAATTGTTTAAGGACTACAGGGAAGTCGCGGAGATCATGGCCCCGGAACCGGTGACCATCAGGACCCTGGATATCGGAGGGGACAAATTCGCCTCGCATATCGAGATCGCCAATGAGATGAATCCTGCAATGGGTCTGCGGGCCATACGTCTGTGCCTCAAGGAACCAAACCTTTTCAGGACGCAGCTTCGGGCCATCTTGCGCGCAAGCACCTTCGGGCGGGTCCAACTCATGTTTCCCATGATCTCCGGTATTCAGGAAGTGCTGGAAGTCAAGGAAATCCTCGACACAGTGAAAAAAGAATTGGACAGTGAAGGAATCATCTATGATGAAAACATGCCGGTAGGGATCATGATCGAGATCCCATCGGCCGTGACCATTGCAGATCTCCTCACGAAGCATGTTGATTTTTTCAGCATCGGGACCAATGACCTCATTCAATATGCCCTGGCCATTGACCGGGTGAATGAACACGTTGCCTTTATGTACCAGCCCTTTCATCCGGCCATCCTGCGAATGATCCAACAGGTGGTACGAGAAGGCAGAAAAGCGGGAATCAAGATATCGCTGTGTGGTGAAATGGCCGGGGATCCGCTTTGTATCCCGATCCTGCTCGGCCTGGGCCTTGATGAATTGAGCATGAATGCCCGATCCATTCCCCTGGTGAAAAATATCGTCAGGGCCATTCCCCTTCAGCAGGCCCAGCAGGATTTTGAACGGGTTATTCACCTCAGCACCGCCAAGGAGGTCCGCGACTACCTCCTCACACGAATGAAGAAAATGATCCCGGAACTGGGTGAAAAAGGCTTTTTTCCGGCTTGATCCGCCCCCATTTCATCAACCACCAAATGCATCCCGAGAGCAAAACACCATGGGTATAAAAATTGTCTGCCAGAACAGAAAGGCCTCATTCGACTACCATATAGATGAGACCATTGAAGCGGGACTCGTCCTCCTGGGGCCCGAGGTAAAGTCCTTAAGGGAAGGGAGGGCCAGCCTGGTGGACAGCTATGCCAGGATCAGGAAAGGAGAAGCCTTTCTCTACAGTATGCACATAACCCCCTACCCCTTTTCTCACCACATGGAACTGGACCCGGTCAGGACCAGAAAACTCCTGCTCAACAAACGGGAGATCAAGCGCCTCATCGGCAAAACCGAAGAAAAAGGATACTCCCTCGTGCCCACGAAGGTTTACTTCAAGGATGGCCGGGCAAAAGTGGAACTCGCCCTGGCCAAGGGGAAGAGAAAATATGACAAACGCCGGGCTCTGAAAGAGAAGGAATTGAAGCGGGAAATAGAGCAGGCACGCAAGAGGGGCCGTTATTGACATTCCCCGAAAAAATGGTTATAATGTTTTTACATCATAATCAAGAAAGGGGGCGAATAGGTTTCGACGGGGATAGAGAAGCTTGGGTTGCATACCGAGGTTCCACTTGCTCGTAAAACAGGTGGGATAAAGACAAACGCAGACGATTATGCGTACGCCCTAGCCGCATAGACGGCTAGCGTCCTCTCAGTGTTTGCCTGCGACACTGAATAGGGCGCCGACGAGCAGGCTAGCTGACCCGCCGTACCTGTGAGACGGGAAAGCAAAAACTTTCACAGGTTAATCCCCTGGCTACCATGCCCGGCAGGTTCCAGGGGGTGAAAATCCTTTGTCGGGCTATGTATGTAGACGCCTAAGTGGAATGTTTCCGGACGCGGGTTCGACTCCCGCCGCCTCCACCATTTTAGCGAAATTTTATCTTATGATATTAGGAAGTTACCGAATGGGTGATTTCCTATTTTCATTTTGGGGCACATTTGGGGCACA
>JAFDGR010000123.1 GCA_019309145.1 Deltaproteobacteria bacterium
GAAAGGGTGTTGAAATCTACCTGGCGCCAACGGCGGACCCGCGGAAGACATGGCAATCCACGATGCAACATATCGCCTGTGAGGGGCGCTGTTTTGTGCTTGGCTGCAACCAGTTTGTGACCAAGGATATGTATCCGTCCGACCTGGAAACGCTGGAAGAACTGGATACCCAGCCTGACATCATGTGCCGGGGTGGGAGTGTTATTGTATCTCCATTCGGGGAAGTCCTGGCAGGGCCGCTCTATGATCAGGAAGGGACCCTGTACGCGGACCTGGACTTTTCTGAAATCGCAAAAGGGAAGCTTGACTTTGATGTGGTGGGCCACTACGCAAGGCCGGATATCTTTCAGCTTTCCGTCAACAGTGAACCGCTTCCACCGGTAACCTATGAAAGGAAGAAGACCGCCTAATCCCATACCCCACATGATTGCCCGTGGAGATCACATGAAAATGGCAACCTCTCCGAGGCTTTTTTTCCCCAACACCGGAACTTGAGCATCATCGGCCGGATAACCGGTCACAAGAATCATAAATGGTTTTTCGTTTGAAGGCCGGGAGAGCACTTTGTTGAGAAAGGCCATTTTTGCAGGCGTGTAGGTCAACGATACCAGACCGGCGTTGTGCAGGGCCGTGATCAGGATGCCCGTGGCGATCCCCACTGACTGTTGCACATAGTAGTGTTTCTTTTTTTGGCCATCCGCATCATAGCCGTGACGCTGGGCGAATATGACAATCAGGTAAGGCGCAGTGACCAAAAACGGCTTAAACTGGTCAGTCCCCAGATGATCAAGTGCCTCGACCCACTCCTTTGTGGCTTCGCCCGCATAGAATTCTCGTTCCACGATCTCGGCGGCCTGGTGGATCTGTTTTTTTATCTCCGGGTTTGACACCACCACAAAGGTCCAGGGCTGGTTGTTGGCGCCGCTGGGCGCGCTGGACGCGGCACGGATGCAGTCTTGAATGATCTCAACGGGAACGGGTCGATTCGAAAAGTGGCGCACGCTCCTGCGTCGTTTCATTTCTGCGAAAAAATCGGCCGCCCGCTGCTTCATTTCTTCAAGCGGATATTCCCGGTAGGCCCTATAGGGTACAAAAGCTCTTCCAGACATTTTACGCTCCTCTGTCCCGATAACGATCGGCATCATTTCCATTGCCAGACAAGAAAGAGTACTATCAATCCATAGAAGCAGAGTCAATACCAAGAGGGAAGAACAAGTTGAGGTTGAGCTGCTTTTCGAAAAAAATGGTATTATTCACTTGCTTTTTATGGGACCGGTGTTAGCATTAACCAGAACAATAAAGGCCCGCCCTTCATTGGCGGGCCGGTTTCGTTCTGGAGGAAAGATTCAATTTTCCAAGGGGCATCCTGAAGGGTGAGGCCTTTATCAATAGAGGTGGTTTCAGTGCTTCAGGCCTGCCTGCTGGTGAAAAATATGTCAAAATCAGTGAAAAACGATTCGTTGCGCAACATTGCCATTATCGCCCATGTGGACCACGGCAAAACCACCCTGGTGGATGCCATGTTCCGGCAAAGCGGCCTTTTCAGGGCCAACCAGGAGGTTGATGAGCGGCTCATGGACACCATGGACCTGGAACGTGAGCGCGGCATCACCATTGCGGCCAAGAACTGCTCCGTGCTGTGGCAGGGGGTGCGCATCAATATTATTGATACCCCGGGCCACGCCGATTTCGGCGGCGAAGTGGAGCGTGCCCTGTCCATGGCTGACGGCGCGATCCTGTTGGTGGACGCCTCGGAGGGGCCTCTGCCCCAGACGCGCTTTGTCCTTAAAAAGGCCCTGGAAGCGAATCTTAAAATTATCGTCGTTATCAATAAGATCGATCGGCAGGATGCCCGCTGCGGGCAGGTTCTGGATGAAATCTATGACCTGCTGATCGATCTGGACGCAAGCGACGAACAGCTTGAATTTCCCCTCCTGTATGCGATCGGAAGGGAAGGCATCGCCCAGAAGGACCTGGATGATCCGGGAGAAAATCTGCATGTGCTGTTTGATGCCATTGTCAAAGAGATTCCCGGCCCTTCTCATGACCCCGACAAGCCGTTCCAGATGCTTGTTTCCGACCTCGGGTACTCTGATTACCTGGGGCGGTTGGCCGTGGGAAAGATCAGCAACGGCACTGCCCGGTCCCGGGATAATCTGGTGTGCATCGGCGCCGACGGCTGCGTCAAGCCGCTGAAGGTCTCCAAGCTGCAGGTCTACGAGGGCATGGGTTTGAGGGATGTGGACGAGGTCGGGGCCGGCGACATCGTGGGGCTGGCCGGTATCGAGGATGTGGAAATCGGCGATACGATCTGCAATCAGCACGTGCCCCGGGCTCTGCCCCGCATTACCGTGGACCAGCCCACGGTGTCCATGAAATTCACCATCAACACCTCGCCCTTGGCCGGCCAGGAGGGAAAGTACGTACAGTCCAGCCGGCTGAAGGAGCGCCTCCGTAAGGAAACCCTGCTCAACGTTGCCATCCAGGTGGAAAAAACCGATGACCGTGACAGTATCGTGGTCAAGGCGCGAGGCGAGTTCCAGCTTGCCATCCTCATCGAGACCATGCGGCGGGAAGGCTATGAATTCTGTGTTGGTCGGCCCGAGGTGATTTACCGGTACGAAAACGGCCGGAGGCTGGAACCCATAAACCGGTTGCTGGTTGATTGCGAAGAACAGTTTCTGGGAGTGGTGACGGAAAAGCTCTCCTTGCGCAAGGCCAAGTTGACCAACCTGATCAATAACGGCAAGGGACGGGTACGCATCGAGTTTTCCGTCCCGGTACGGGCACTCATCGGCTACCGAGACGAATTTCTCACTGACACCCGGGGTACCGGTATCATGCACGCCCTGTTCGAGGGGTACGAGGCATACCGGGGTGATTGCCCCAGCCGGTTTACCGGTTCCATCGTGGCCGATCGCACCGGCCGGGCCATTGCCTATGCACTTTTTAACCTGGAACCCCGGGGCCGGCTTTTCATCACGCCCGGAGACGTGGTTTACGAGGGCATGATCATAGGTGAGAACCACCGCGGCGAGGATATCAACGTCAATCCCTGCAAGGAAAAGAAGTTGAGCAACATGCGGGCGGCGGGCAAGGATGACAACATCCTGCTGTCACCCGTTAAACCACTGACCCTGGAGCAGACCTTGAGCTTCATCCGCGAAGACGAGCTGGTGGAGGTGACACCCCTTTCCGTGCGCATGCGAAAAACAGTCTTGTCAGCAAAGGCCCGGCATACGCAGCAGGGGGTCCGCCTGAAAAAAGCAGCCTGTGCCGGGTAGCTGGCATTCATATTTCAGAAATCCATGTACGACATGTACCGAAAAGCCGCTCAAGTCATAAGGAATGCCAAAAGGGTTACCGCTTTTACAGGAGCGGGGATCTCTGTTGAAAGTGGTATCCCTCCCTTCCGTGGAAAAGATGGCCTGTGGAACAAGTATGATCCTGTTTTCTTGAGTATTGATTATTTTCTGAAGCACCCCAAAGAATCGTGGGAACTGATAAAAGAGATATTTTTCGACTTTTTCGGGCAGGCAGAACCGAATGATGCGCATGATGCATTGGCAAGAATGGAACAAGCCGGACTCCTCCAGGCAATCATTACCCAAAACATTGACAATCTCCATCAGGAGGCAGGGAGCAAAACGGTTTATGAATTTCACGGGACATCCCGCACGCTGGCCTGTGTGCACTGCGGAAAAAAGATTGAGACCGCCAAGATAGATTTGCATGTCCTTCCACCTCATTGTCTTGCCTGTGGTGATATTCTGAAGCCGGATTTTGTATTCTTTGGTGAAGCCATCCCGGAACCGACCAACACGCTGTCTTTTCAAGAGGCAGGGATTTCCGATGTTTTTCTGTTAATCGGCACAACAGGAGAAATCATGCCTGCCTCCGTGATCCCGCAGATTGCCAAGAAAAACGGGGCCACAATCATCGAAGTGAATAGCAACCCATCAAACTACACAAACAGCATTACTGATGTATTTCTTCATGAGCGCGCAACAGTGGCAATGAACCGACTGTGCAAACATCTTGGGATTTAAGTTGCGGTGGGACTGGTGAAATGGATCTGGTTATTCAAAATGTGTGGGTTCCTGATTTTCGGGAGAATCGGCTGGTTCATGGCCACGTTGGCATTGAAAACGGCCGAATCGCCACGGTCTCGGAAGGCACGTTGCCGGCAGAGACTATGGTGGAAGGAGACAATGGACTGTTGACGCCGGGGTTGACGGATGCCCATGTGCACATTGAGAGCGCGCTGTTGACGCCCACGCGGTTCGGAGAAACAGTGGCCCGTCATGGTACGCTTTACGCGGTCGCTGACTCTCATGAAATCGCCAATGTCGCGGGAATCGCCGGACTCCGCTGGTTCATGGACGACGCACGCAATGCCCCCATCAATGCGTACTTTGCAGTTCCTTCCTCAGTCCCTGCAAGTCCTTTTGCCACCTCCGGGGGTATTTTAGGACTTTCTGAGGTGGCGCAACTCCTGGATGATCCCCGGGTGGTATCGCTGGGCGAACTGATGAACGTGCCCGGCGTTCTGCAAAGAGATGAAATCATCATGAAAATGGTGGCACTGGCGAGAGAGAGGAACAAGCGGATCAATGGTCACGCTCCGGGCCTCACCGGAGAGGAACTGCGGGAGTATTTTGCCGTCGGCATTGAAGATGACCACGAAACCAGCCGCTATGAAGAGTTGCGGGAACGGTTGGCGCTGGGGGTCCGCGTTTTTCTGCGGGAAGGCTCGGCCGAGCATACAGAAGACCGGGCGTATCGTGTTATTGATGAGGAACCGGACAGGGTCCTGTTGTGCACGGACGACAAAACGCTCCATGATATTGAGACGACCGGCCACATTACCTATCACCTTCGTAAGGCCGCCCGTTTAGGGGTGAATATCATGAACCTGCTGCGGGCCGCCTGTTTCAACGGGCCCGTCTATTATAATATTCCGGAAGCCGGGGAGATCAGGCCCGGATACCGAGCCGACCTCGTCCTCTTTGACAATGCGGGTAATTTCAATGTGCAAGAGGTTATCATCCGGGGCCGGCTGCTCCGGGACGTGTCCGTAGTAGAATCTGATACGCCACCGTTTCTCGCGGATTCCGTCCGACTGGAACCGCCGGTGGAGATCCCCGCCATCCCCGAGGCGGTGAGAGGCCTGGCCATGGACGTGACGGACGGCTCTTTGATCACCGGGAAACTGGCGGCAGATGCAGCACTTCCAGAGATCAGCCTTGAAAATGACCTTTTGAAACTGGTGGTGCTGGAGCGCTACGGCCATGGAAACCGCGCGGCCTGCCGCATCCACGGGTTCGGGCTGAAGCGAGGCGCTATTGCGTCTTCCCTGGCCCATGACTGCCACAATATTATCGCGGTTGGAGTTCGTGACGACGCCATCCACCGGGCCGTGGACGGCATCATCCAGAACCATGGGGGATTATCAGTCGTGGACGGAGAGGATGTCTTCACCGTCCCTCTCCCGGTTGGTGGTATCGTTTCTGGAGAGAGACCCGGCAGGCTGGCCCTGGCCCTTGAAGAACTGGGCCGACGAACCCGGAAACTGGGCACGCCGCTTCGCAATCCGCATGCGACCCTGTCCTTCATGGCGCTGGAGGTTATTCCCCATTTGAAACTGACTGACCGGGGCCTCTTTGATGTGGACCGTTTCCAGTATGTGGCGGCCGATTCACAGTGATAAACAATCGCTCCCTTTACTCACGGTACGCCCATGACTGGCAGCACCGGTGAAGGCGTCAAGAAAAGTGATTATGCCTCGCCGACGATTTCATGGTATTTGTCCGGGATACGGGGTTCAGAGAGAAAGCTCAAATTCGGAACGGGATACCTGAAGGCGCCCTTGCTGCGGACATAATGCAGACCGGCAATGATGTTGTCGAACCTGGGATAAGGTATGGCAAAAGACATTTCATGGTCCTGTGCGCCCGCGAACACCCGCTCGCCGGGACCAGGGACCATGTAGGTACACTCGCCTGCCTGCTGGACGCCGGCGACCCAGGCGGAACACCCGTAGCGACCTGTGCTGAGTGCCTCTATCCCGGTGCCGTGGCGAAAATTGGCACCCTGGATGAGTGTCAATATCTGGGCGGGATTGCCGTACGCGACAACTAGGTCCGGCACAAATGCGCATCTGTTGATGGGTGATAGCCAGATCTCCTCTAAACTGTTGCGGTGCCACCGGGGATAGGAGGCCTCCATCTCTTTCATGTATTTCTCGTCATCCTGGTAATATTCCCCAAGTGCTCCTTCCAGGAATGTGTCCGGTTTGATGTGGCCCATGAAGACGCGGGGGATGGGACAGGCGTGGTCTTCATCCCGGAACGCCATGGTCCATCCGAAGGTCCTGGCAATGGACATGCCCTGGCACAAAGAGAGCCTGTTGCCCAGGTCCTTGAGGGGATACTTGACCTTTGCAGGGGGAGATTCACCCTGCTTGGCCAGTTTGATGGCTACCGGTGTCGTGATAAACCGGCAGTGCTTTTCGAGCGCTTCAGCAAGTCTTCCTGTTTTTTCGTCCACGTGATACCTCCTTCTTTCCGTTCCTTGGATTTCATGTGAGGCCTGCTTTGCGAAACAGGGCATGAACCATGGCGCGGGCCTCTCCCTTGATTGTTTCGAGGTGCTTCTTCCCCTTGAAGCTCTCCGCGTAGATCTTGTAGATCTCCTCGGTCCCTGACGGTCTGGCCGCGAACCAGCCGTTTTCAGCCACCACCTTTAATCCCCCGATGGGTGCGTTGTTCCCCGGCGCACGGGTGAGCTTCGCGATAATGGGCTCTCCTGCCAGTTCTTTTGCGCTCACCATCTCCGGGGAAAGGTCCTTCAGGATTGCTTTCTGCCCGGCTGTGGCCGGGGAATCCATGCGCTCGTAAACCGGGTTGCCGAATTGTTCTGTAAGCTCATTATAGAGCTCGGCCGGGTCCTTTCCGGTCCGGGCGGTGATTTCACAGGCGAGCAGGTCCATGATGATACCGTCCTTGTCCGTGGTCCAGACCGTCCCGTCTTTTCGTAAAAAGGCGGCCCCGGCGCTTTCTTCACCCCCGAATCCATAAGAGCCGTCAAGGAGACCATCCACAAACCACTTAAACCCCACGGGCACCTCAGAAAGCCTCCGTCCCAGGAAGGCAGCAATCCGGTCGATCATGGAGCTTGAGACCAGGGTCTTTCCCACCGCGGCATCCACGCTCCAGCCGGGACGGTTCTGAAAAAGATACCAGACGGCAGATGCAAGGTAATGGTTGGGATTCATGAGCCCGCCAGACCTCGTAACGATGCCGTGGCGGTCCACGTCCGTGTCGTTGCCGAACGCGATGTCAAATCTGTCCTTCAGGTTGATGAGCCCCGCCATTGCATAGGGGGAGGAACAATCCATGCGAATTTTTCCGTCCTTGTCCACGGTCATAAATGAAAACGTGGGATCAACCATTTGATTGACCACCTCAATGGAAAGGCCGTAGCGCACGGCAATGGGGTCCCAGAAATCAACGGCTGCACCGCCGAGGGGGTCCACGCCGATCTTGATCTCCGTCCGGGCGATGGCTTCCATGTCAATGACGTTTTGGAGATCTTCCACGTAGGGGTTGATATAGTCATACTCCTTTGTGGTCTCCTCTTTCATGGCCCGTTCAAAAGAAATTCGTTTAACCTCTTTTAAGCTATTGGCGAGAATTTGGTTGGCGTTTTCCTGTATGGTCAGAGTTATCTCCGGGGCCGCGGGCCCACCTTCCGGAGGGTTGTATTTGAATCCACCGTCTTCGGGCGGATTATGGGAAGGGGTAATGACGATGCCGTCGCCAAGGCTGCGAGGATGGTCCCGGTTGAAGGTCAGTATGGCGTGGGAGATGACCGGGGTGGGCGTATACCGGAGTCCTTTTTGGAGCATGACGGTGATCTGGTTGCCAGCAAAGACTTCCACGGCGCTGGCCAGGGCCGACTCTGAAAGGGCGTGGGTATCCATGCCGATGAACAGGGGACCGGTGATGTTTCTTGATTTCCGGTAGTCACAGACGGCCTGGCTGATGGCCAGGATATGATTCTCGTTAAAGCTGTTCCTGAGGGACGATCCCCGGTGACCGGATGTGCCGAAGGCAACCCGGTGTTCCGGATTGGCGGGATCGGGTGTTCGCGTATAATAGGCGGACACGAGCCTGGGAATGTTTGGAAGCAGTGATCTGGGCGCCGGTTTTCCTGCCAGCTCATGGGCCATTTTTTCCTCCGGAATGAGTGTCAATGAAGCCGCAACCGGGAAGTCCGATAAGCAAATTATGTTATGAAAAACTTCCCATGCTGGCAAGTATATTATGCCCTTCCTGAATCAACACTTCCATTAGCGTTCTTTCTGAGAATGCTTATAATAAGAAAAACAGGACAAAGCCCATAATGTAATTCAGGGCGATGAAGATTCTGATCACTCTTGCATGGGGGACAGTGAAATGAGGAAAGTGTTTATTCTTGCGATCGTGCTCATTGCGGGAGCGTTTGCAATTGGTTCCTTCGCAGGCAATGCAGGGCCAACGGGAAAATCAGAAAAGGGGAGTGTAATGAGAGAAGCGAATGAAAGCTTGAGGACGGCGACATTTGCCGGAGGATGTTTCTGGTGCGTAGAGTCGGATTTTGAAAAAGTGGATGGGGTTGTTGAGGTGATTTCCGGGTATACCGGCGGACACAAGGAAAACCCCACCTACGAAGAGGTCTCGTCAGGGAGCACCGGCCACGTGGAATCTGTTCAAGTTGTTTATGATCCGAAAAAAGTTTCTTACAGGGCATTGCTGGATGTTTTCTGGAGGCACGTGGACCCGACTGACCCCGGTGGACAGTTTGTAGACCGGGGGTCCCAGTATACGAGCGCGATTTTCTATCACAATGACGATCAGAAACGCATCGCGGAAGAGTCCAGGGAGGAGTTGGACAAATCCGGCCGTTTTAAAAAACCTATCGTGACTGAAATCTGTCCGTTTACAACATTTTACCGTGCAGAAGACTACCATCAGGGCTATTCCAAGACGCACGCGCTCCGGTACCGATTTTACCGCCATAGTTCCGGGCGCGATCAATTTCTTGAGAAAGTCTGGGGAGATGAAAAGGCGATATCTCCAGCTCCTTCAGAGAGCGCTGCGTTTGCGAAACCCGGTGATGAAGAGCTGCGGAAAAGACTGACATCCCTGCAGTACAAGGTGACGCGACATGGGGGAACAGAACCCCCATTCAGGAATGAGTACTGGGATAACAAGAGGGAAGGAATCTATGTGGACATTGTTTCCGGAGAGGTCCTTTTCAGTTCCCTGGACAAGTATGATTCCGGGACGGGCTGGCCGAGCTTTTCAAAGCCCCTGGAACCCGGAAACATCGTGGAAAAACAAGATCGCAGCCTGTTCATGGTTCGTACGGAGGTTCGGAGCAGGCATGGGGATTCCCACCTCGGCCATGTTTTCGAGGATGGGCCCCCGGAGACAGGCCTGCGATACTGCATCAATTCCGCCGCGCTCCGTTTTATCCCCAAGGAAGATCTTGAGAAGGAGGGGTATGGCAAATACCTTGACCTTTTCTCTGAAATGAAATGAAACGCCGCTTCATATTCAAGGGGACGTTGTTGACTTTTTACACAAACTCACAGAGGAAGAATTTGGGTGGCGAGGACAGAGGGGGTTTTCGAAGCTTGCGACATTATGAAATAGTGAACTTTGAGACAATGATCGCATCAGCCGAGATTGGGAAAGGATGTGGACAAGAAAAATAAGTGTAAAAAATCAACAACGTCCCCTCATTGGGGGTTGTTTCTTCTTGCCAGGAGGGGTAGTTTAGAAAAATGGAAAAAGAGCGAAAATGGTCCAGCGTGGGCAGAAAGTGGCTCCTTCTTTTCATGGTTTTCATATGGTTTCTCCCCTGGTCAAAGGCTTCTGGCCAAGAACCTGAAACCAGCGATTTTTTCTCGCTTATTCCATACCTGAGGATTGTTTCTCCCCTGAAGTTCTGTAACGAACAGGTTCCCCTGGAGAATCAGGACGTTCGAGAACGCCTCGAAAAAGAGCTCCTCCTGACCCTCTGGGATCGACCCCAGGTTATCCTGTGGTTGAAGCGTTCCCACCGATATTTGCCTGCTATTGAAAAGATGTTGAAAGAAAACCACATGCCCGGGGATCTGAAATACGTGGCCATTGCGGAGAGTGCCCTCCGCCCGCATGCGGGTTCCAGAAAGGGAGCCATAGGGTTCTGGCAGTTCATGGTTGATACCGGACGAAAGTACGGGCTTGTTATCAATGCGCGTATTGATGAGCGAAGAAACATCGTGTCCTCAACCGGGGCGGTGATCCGGTATTTCAAGGATCTCCACCGGGAATTCGGGTCATGGACCCTGGCCGCCGCGGCTTTTAACATGGGAGAAGAAGGGCTTATGGCCGAGATCCTGGAACAGGATACCCGCGATTATTACCAGCTCTATCTCCCCCTGGAAACCCAGCGATTCATATTCCGTCTTGTTTCCATAAAACTGATTTTCAGAGATCCTGCGAAGTACGGGTTTAAACTTGGTGAAAAAGACTACTATCCCCGGTTATCCTTTGAGCGGATCAAGATTACCTGTTTCCAGGAAACACCCATTCGAATTATCGCCCAGGCGGCAAGAACCCAATTTAAGGTGATTAAGGATTTGAACCCTGAAATCCGTGGTCACTATGTTGCCGCGGGAAGTCACGCCATTCTCATCCCCAAAGGGTCATCAGAAGGTTTTCAGGATCGGTACCAACGATACGTGAAAAAGTTTCTGGCGGCGCAAAAAGAACAGGTTTATATCGTCAGGGAGGGGGATAATCTTTCTGCCATCGCCGAGAGGTTTGATATTCCCCTGCCGGCGCTGCTTATCTGGAA
>JAFDGR010000124.1 GCA_019309145.1 Deltaproteobacteria bacterium
AATGCCGGTGATGATCAGCTCGGAGAGGAATTCGAAGGATTCGCGTCGCAACGAGGAGAGGAGCTTTGAGCAGAATCCCATGTTTCCTTCGAACTGGATCTTCACGTAAAGGGTGTAGATTTTCGGGTGCTTGCGTACGAATTGCACGCCGGAGGTCAGGATGGTTTCGAGGCGCACAAAGAAATTTTCATCCGCTGTTTCCCCGCGCACGGCCTTGAGGTAATCCTTGACCATTTCCACGGAACGTGAAAACACGAAATTGAACAGGCCCTGTTTGTCCCCAAAGTACTGAAAGATGGAGCCCTTGGCTATGCCGAGGTTTTGTACCATGGCATTGATGCTTGCCTTGGCATATCCCCTGACAGAGAACTCCCTTACTGCTTCCTGGAAAATCCTGGTTTTCTTTTTCTGATCCAACTTGTCAAATGTCTTCAGGGCCATATCTTCTCACCTCATCCAGGGCATCTTGTATTTCCTTCTGATCCACATCCCAGACCGTTGCCACCTTGCCTACCTGTTTGGGAAGAATGAACGGGACACGGTCGAGCTGTTTTTTCTTATCACGTTTCATAGCATCCAGTATTGCAGTGTCCGGCACTGTTTTCCACGGGCCGCCGGGAAGGAGCCGGGTGATAACATTTGCGATTTTCTCAAATGTCCCGGGGGAAAGAAGCCCTCGCCGCCTTGCAATGACCGCGGCCGCCAGCGTTCCCACGGCAATAGATTCCCCATGGCGAAGGAGCTTGTAATCCGTAGCCGTTTCCAGGGCATGGCCCACCGTATGCCCCAGGTTCAGGACCATCCGGGGGCCCTTTTCCTTCTCGTCCTTTTCAATAATGCGCTTCTTGACGTGCAGGGCCCGGATGATCATCTCCTCATGGTCATTCACCTGCGGCCGTAAAGGGTGTTGAAGGCATTTTTCACAGCGCTGAAAGAGCGTTTTATCTCCGATGATGGCTGCCTTGACGACCTCTGTCAGTCCTGATTTGAGGTCCCGCTGGTCAAGGCTCCGGAGGAAATCCGGGTCCACGAGGACCATTTGCGGGTGATAGAATTGTCCCAGGAGGTTTCGACCCCCCGCATGGTTCACGGCTACTTTTCCCCCGATACAGACGTCCACCTGGGAGAGCAGCGTGGTTGGGATTGTAATATAGGGAATCCCGCGCATATAAACCGAAGCCAGGAAGCCGGCAAGGTCGAGGACCACTCCGCCGCCAAGGGCGATGATAAAATCCCCACGCTCGAATTGTTTTTCAGCAAGTGCGGTGGCCAAAGCATTAATCGAAGAAAAGGTCTTGCTCTTTTCGCCCTCCGGCACGTCCAGCACCAGGAGTTTGGAAGAGGGAATATCCAGGGATTTGCGAACATGGTTCCCGTAGAGTGCCGAAACCCTGGTATCTGTCACCAGGGCGATGTTGCGGCCTTCCACCAGGGGCGCGAGATAATGCCGGACCTTGTGCAGAATGCCTGATTCCAGGACGACCCTGGAGATGCGGCTCTCGCTCACATGGACATTGAGTGTTCTCATGAGGTAACCCGCCTGCCGATGGCGTTCGCTACCGCGTGGATATCCGTGATCAACCGGGTAAAAGCGGCGGGGTCAAGGCTCTGTTCCCCGTCAGACAGGGCTTGGTCCGGGTGGGGGTGTACTTCCACCATGATCCCGTCCGCCCCGGCGGCCACCGCGGCCCGGGAAATGGGGAGAACGGCATCCCGGTCCCCGGCACTGTGGCTGGGATCCAGGATAACGGGCAGGTGGGAGAGACGGTGGATTACAGGGATGGCGGAGATATCGGGAGTGAAACGGAGATCATTTTGAAAGGTCCTGATACCCCGCTCGCACAGGATAACCTTTGTATTGCCTCCGAGGAGGATGTATTCAGCGGCGGAGAGCAGTTCCTCGATGGTGGCGGAAAGGCCACGTTTTAAAAGGATCGGTTTATCTAAAGTGCCTAATTGCTTGAGAAGTGGAAAATTCTGCATATTTCGAGAGCCTACCTGGAGGATGTCTACCCGCTCATAGAGCGCTTCAATGTGCTCGGGATCAAGGACCTCGGTGACCGTGAGGAGATTGTTGTCCCGGGCCGCTTGCACGAACATGTCGAGGCCTTCCATTCCCAGGCCCTGGAAGCTGTACGGGGAGGTCCGTGGTTTGAAAAGGCCGCCCCGGAGCACATGGGCGCCTGCGCGGCTTACGGCCCTTGCCAGGACGCGAATCTGTTCCTCGGATTCAACCGCGCAGGGACCTGCAATAACAGTCAGGTCTTTTGTCCCGATATTCATCGGGCCCAGGCTGATCACCGTGTTTTCTGCCTGGTGTGCGCGGCTTGCCAGGTGAAATGCATGGTGTGTTGGCTTCATGTTATATTCTTTCCGCAGTGTACAGGGTCACAATTCCCCCGGTAAGGGGGATGACACTTATATTGCTGAATCCCGTTTTTCGCAGCTTGCCTGCCACCTCCTCCGGGGCGGGAAACGCCTCGATGCTCTTGACAAGATATTGGTAGGCATCCCGGTCACCGGTGAGCAGGGTCCCCACGGGAACCAGTATCCACTTGAGATAAAGGCGATAAGGAAACGCAAGCAGGGGATTTCCAGGCCTTGAAAATTCCAGGATAACCAGCCTTGCTCCCGGACGCATCACCCGGTATACGTCACGGAAGCCCTTGTCCAGATCGGCCAGGTTCCGGATGCCGAACGCCACCATAGCGCCGTCACAGGTTTGATTCTTCAAGGGGAGGAGTTCCCCGTCTCCGCAGACGGCACCGAGCCGGTCCGGCCTGTATTTCCGGTGCAGGGCGCGGATGCCGGTTCGGAGCATGCCTTCGCTGATGTCAACGGCGACGATGGTGCCCCGGGCGCGCTTGAGGAACGCGAACGAAAGAGGCAGGGTACCCGCGCACAGGTCCAGAACGAGCCCTCTACTTGCCTTTCCAAGGGCCCTGACCGCACGAATACGCCAGGTATGGTCAATGAAGAGGCTACAGATGGAATTGACCAGGTCATAGTTTTCTGAAAGCCCGGTAAACATGCGGGTCACGTATGCCTTTTTTGCTGTTCCTGCCGGAAGATTCATATTTTAAAATACTCCAGAGGAACCGGTCCCTTGAGATGGCCGCGTTCCTGCGAAAGCCTGAAAAACAGGCGAAGTCCGTCCTCGTGCTCCGGATCAAGGCGGTATGAAAGTCCCCTGAAGTAGGTCTCCATCACTTTCCTGTCGATCCCGAGTTTTCTTGAGGCCTGCGCGGTAATGATCGGAAGAGCCTTGAGCCCTTCATTGCGCGAGGTATTGAGCGCAGCTATGACCTGGCTGACAAGTGCCGGTTCCTTTTCCGCAAATTGCTTCCTGACCGCCCAGAGGGCGAAAACAAAGGGTTTTCCGGTCCATTCTTTCCAGGAAAGGCCCAGGTCGGTTTTCTGATTGACAGGATTTTCCCCGGCCAAACCAAGGGCCAGGTCACCAATAACGAGGCCCCCGGAAACGTCAGGGTCATCAAGGATGGACCGGGTCACTGTTCCTCGCTCGATCAGGGGAAAAACATGCTTCCTCTGCAAGCAAAGCCGCAAGAGCTCCACCGAGGTCTCGGATTCTTCCGACACGACCACGCGCTTGCCCGAGAGTTGCTCAAGGGGCAATCTCCTCACCAGGAGCACGCTCATGACACGTCCTCTTGATGCTATAGAAAGCCCCGGTATAATGAACCAATCATTGAAATGAGTTGCATAACTGATTGATGAAACAGGGCTTATATCAAGTTTATCATGGGCCATCAGGTGGTTCAGGATACTAGGGGGCGCTTGGGTTATCTCCAGGAATGGAGGAAGTTTGTGGTCGCGGAATCCCCAGTACACCGGCAGGGCATTTGCATACGAGATCTGACCCAGTCGTACCTTCATTTAAAGCACCCACTCCGGCGATACCTGAAAGTCTCCGGAAAGGAGTTTGGCAATCGCCGCTTCCGAATTTGCTCCATCCACCGGGAGGAACAGCATGACTGCCCGTTTTCCTGGTTCCAGTGTGCCTAATTCTTTTTCCCTGTCCAGTGCTCGCGCTCCGTTGACCGTCCCCATGGCGATTATATCTGCGGGGGAAAGGTCAGGAACTTCTCGCACCAGGAAGCGCATTTCATCGAAGAGATCAAGAGATGAGACACTGGCAAGGCTGTCCGTTCCCAGGGCGGGCCGCAGTCCCCAGTCCACCATGGCATGTACATCGGGAAGTTGATCCAGGAGGTTGCGGTTGCTTCGGGGGCAGACGCAGACCCGTACACCCTTTCGCGCAAGTATTTTCAAGTCATCCCTGTCCGTCTGGACCAGGTGTATTGCCAGGGTCCGGCTGTCAAGGACGCCCAGGTGATCCAGGTGACGGATCGGGCTTGGAGCCGGGAGGCCCCACATTTCAAAAGAGATCCCCCGGCTTTCCAGGAATTCCGCCCATGTCCCCCCGGCGGTGGTGATAAATTCCATTTCCTCCGGTGATTCAGCCACGTGCATGGAAAAGACCAGATTTTTTTGCCGGCAGCGCTGCTTCAGGTCCAGGATGAGCCGGGGAGCAGTGGTGTGGGGGGCGTGGGCGGCCAGGGAAGATGACGCTCCATTGCTTGCGGGAACGATGGGAGGAAACTTAGTGCCAAGATATTCATGAAACACATGGATAAAAGGGTTTTCAGAGAAAGGGGTTTCAAGGGAAAATGACCGGTGGTCTCCAGCCAGGATGCAACCGGATTGCCAGAGGAATTCCTGTCCCTTGAGGATGCCGGCCAGTATTTCCTCTTTTGTGAGGGCTGCTTTGCCGGTGATAACACCACGGACCCACGACAGGAAGTCGCTGTCTGGAAGGGGAGCACCATCAAGCGCGGTGAGATCCAGGTGGGTGTGTGCGTTCACCAGGGCGGGCATGAGCATCCCCGGCCCGTGATCCTTTTTCCGAGTGCCCTTCGGCCCCCTGCCACGGCCGGACGCAACAATCCTCCCGCCGCTGACGGTGACGAAACCGTTTTCAATGATCTGTTCAGGACTGATCAGGACCCATTTCGCACGATGTGTAATGCTGTTCATGGTTATTTCGTGGTGTTTCCGCGTTCAAACAGGGTTATAAAATGTGTCGCGCTGCTGGGCTCGAAACCCGGCCGTCTCAATAATCCTGATCATATCCTGGCGACTCAGCCTGAAGGTAACCCCTGCTGCTGCCACGACGTTTTCCTCGATCATGGTGCTTCCCAGGTCGTTTGCCCCGAATTTCAGGGCCACCTGGGCGATTTTCGGCCCTTGCGTGACCCACGAGGCCTGCACATTGGGTACATTGTCCAGCACCAGGCGCGACAGGGCCAGGAGGCGCAGGTACTCGGCAGACGTGGCCTTTGGTAGGTCAAGACGCGTGTTGTCCGGCTGAAAGGTCCAGGGGATAAATGCCGTGAACCCTCCTGTCCGGTCCTGGAGATCGCGAATCCTGAACAGGTGCTCCAGGCGTTCTTCCGGAGTCTCAATGTGCCCGAACATCATGGTGGCGGTGGTCCTGAGGCCGAGGTCATGGGCTGTCTCCATGACCGAGAGCCATTCATCCGCCGTGCACTTGTGGGGAGAGACCTGTTTTCGCACCCGGTCCACCAGTATCTCCGCGCCTCCTCCAGGGATGGACCCGAGACCTGCCGCCATGAGATCCTGCAGGGTATCGCGCAGGGAGCGTCTTTCTTTCCCGGCAAGGTAATGGATCTCAGGGGGAGAAAACCCGTGGACATGAACGGGGAAATTCGTCCTGATGAATCCAAGCAGATCCGTGTAATAATCAAGGCCCAGGCCGGGATGTATACCCCCCTGCAGGAGGATTTGGGTTCCGCCGAGGGCGATGGTCTCTTCAATTTTTTGGGACAATTCCTCTTTGGTGATGAGGTAGGCCTCTTCATGTCCCGCGGGTCTGAAAAAGGCGCAGAACCGGCATCTGGAGCAACAGATATTGGTGTAGTTGATGTTTCGGTCCACCACGTAGGTGACCGTTTGCCCAGGGTGCAACTCCTGCCGCACCCGGTCCGCCATGGCGCCCAGGGTAAGGAGATCCTCATCCCGGTAAAGCTGGAATGCGTCCTGAAAATCCAATCGTCTCTTTTGTTTCATTTCTTTATGCATTCAATATCTCGGTTTTGGCCATCTTTTTACCGCCTTCCTCATTCCCCCTTCTGCTTTCAAACGGGGTTATAAAACGCGTCCCGTTCCACCGGACGGTAGCCGGCTGAGCGGATGAGGTGCGATATTTCATCCATGCTCATACCTGTGGGAGTCCGGGCCCCGGCCATGTGGGTGATTTTTTCCTCCACGATGGTCCCGTCAAGGTCATCCGCGCCGAATGACAGGGCCACCTGGGCCAGGCTTGGGGTGATCATCACCCAGTAGGCCTTGATGTGCGGGATGTTGTCCAGCAGGAGCCTGGCAACGGCTATGGTCTTCAGGTCGTCAATTCCCCCGGTGGCTTTCAAGTGCGAAAGCCTGGTGTTTTCGGGATGGAAGGCGAGAGGGATGAACGCGATAAACCCCCCGGTTTCGTCCTGGAGCGCCCGCAGCTTCAAGAGATGCTGCACTCGTTCTTCGAGTGATTCGATATGGCCGTAAAGCATGGTCGCATTGGTGGGAACTCCAAGCCCGTGTACCGTACGGATCACGTCAAGCCATCTGGCTGGACCGATTTTTTTGGGATACAGCTTCCGGTGAACACGTTCGCTCAGGACCTCGGCTCCTCCACCGGGCATCATGGCCAATCCAGCCTCCCGTAATGCGCCCACCACCTCGTCAACGGAAAGACCGGTAAGCCTGGAAAAGTACTCTACTTCCACGGCGGTAAAGGCCTTGATCGTCGCTTCGGGGCGGATTTCTTTCGCCATCCGAAGAAGGTCAAGGTAATAGGAAAAGGGGAGGGCGGGATTCAGTCCCCCCACGATGTGGATTTCCCTGATGGGTTCATGGAGTCGCGCGCGGAGCCGGTCTTCCGCATCCGAGAGGTCAAACGTGTATGCCTGTTCTTCGCCCTGGTCGCGGGAAAAGGCGCAGAAAACGCACCTGTTGATGCAGATGTTCGTGTAATTCAGATGCTCGTTCCGGACAACATAGGCATCCCGGCCGCAGTTTTTTTCGCGGACAAGGTTGGCGAGCCTTCCGACCCCGTGAAGATCATCGCTGCGATACAGGGTCATGCCGTCTTCAAAGTCAAGGCGGCGACCTGATGCCAGTTTTTCATGAATCGGCAAGAGGGCCGGATCAGTAAATTCCATGGATATTTCTTTCATAAAATGACTTTCAGGTCATTGATAACGTGTGGTTATAGCAAGCGAAGACAGCCTTACAATATATGACCAGGTGGTCACTTATATGCTTTCCATGTCCGTCTGTCAACAGGAAAAGACACGAAAGAAGAAGGCGCGGGGAAGAGAGATGATCGCCGGGAGACGCACACGGAACTCATAATTCCAGGCCCCATTTTTTTACGGCGGCCATCCCTCCCTGGAGATTGTACGTATCCCTGATGCCCACATGATCCAGAAAGACCTGGGCCTCGTAAGAACGTACGCCGGTGTTGCAGATGAGGACTATGCGCTTGTCTTTCGGGACCTCCTCGATCCTGTCCTTCAGTTCATCCTGGGGGATACTCTTCCAGTGGTCAGGGAATTTTTTAACAAAGGTCTCGGCATTTCCCCAGCCGCGGCAGTCGAGGAAAAAGGTCCTGCCGTCATCCCGTTTTTCCCACCAGTCGGCGAATTGATCGGCATCTATGACCCTGTTCTTCTTGGCGAGGATATTTTCCATGGTGTTTCCCAGGGCGTTCAAGACATCCATGGCCGATGAAAAGGGCGGTGAATAGGGGATTTCCATATTGCTGATGTCTGCCACTGTGGGCCGGTATTTCAACGTGGTCGCCACCGCGCTGATCCGCGCCATCATGCCTTCCCCCTTGTTTCCGAGGCCCTGGATCCCCAGGACCCTGCCGTTCTCTTTGTCCACCACCATCTCCAGGTACATAATGTCCTTTTCCGGGTAGAAATGGGCATGGTCGAGCTGCGCCATGAATCCGCTCACCGCTTGAAAACCTTCGTGTTCGGCCGATGCGAGACACAGGCCCGCGCTGGCAACGGAGATATCAAACAATTTCATGATGAAACTCCCCACCGCTCCTTCAAACCGTGCCTCACCACCGGCGAGGTTGGTCCCGATGACCCGGCCCTGCCGGTTGGCCATGGAGCCCAAGGGGTAATAGGCCGGTCGGCCGGTCACGAGATTTGTTACTTCAACACAGTCGCCGCCGGCGTAGATCAGGGGATCGGAGGTCTGCATTTTCTCGTTGATGACAATTGCTCCCCGGGGCGAAATCTCCAATCCCGCTGCCCTTGCAAGGCCGGCATTGGGTCTGACACCCGCCGCCATGATAACCAGGTCAGCGTCGATAGTCCTCCTGTCGGTGATGACCCCTGACACCCGGTCCCGGCCCGTTATTTCCCGGACCTGCTCTGACAGGTGAAAGGTGATGCCGTTTTCCTCCATGTGGTGCTGGGCCATCCCGGCCATAATCGGGCTCACGATGCCCGGAAGGATCTGGTCACGGATTTCCACCACGCTGGTTTCAATTCCCCAGAGATCAGCAAGGGCTTCGGCCACTTCCAGACCGATGGCTCCCGCGCCCACAACAACCGCCTTTTCCACCTTACCGCCGGCAATCTGCTCCCTGATTTTGATAGCATCCTCCATGTTGGCAACGGTGAAGGCCCCGTTCAGGTCAGCCCCCGGCACGGGCAGCCTGTTGGGGATGCTCCCGGTCGCAATGACCAGCTTGTCATAAGGGAGTGTTTCTTGTTCTCGCGTTTCAAGGTGGCGCACCAGCACGCTTCGCTTTTCCCGGTCAATGGAAAGGGCCTTTACGCCGGTCAGGACCCGCACATACTTGGCCTTCTCAAAGAATTCCTCGTCACGGAGCATGTTGAAACTCGTGGCCTGGAGTTGCGCAGGGTCACTGACGTCCCCGGAGAGGAAATAGGGAATCCCACATCCTCCGTAGGAGATCATTTTGACCTGGTCGATCATGGTTACACTTGATTCCGGTTCCAGCCGTTTGAACCGGCACGCTGCCTTTGGTCCGAGGGCAACCGCGCCGATAATCACAATGTGCTGTGGCATTTGCTTCTCTCCTTTTGCTCTTTGTTCATCACGGTGAACGATTTGTGTCGGTTCTTTATAGGGAAGGTGAGACCTTTTTTCAAGCTTTTGTCTTTGACATGACGGACTTTCATGGTATTCTCGCCCCCATGCATCTGAAACTCAATAAACTGGCCTCCTTTTCCGGACGAAAGGGCCCTCTCCTCCTGATTATCATGGACGGTATCGGGATCGGCCCGGAGAATGAAGCAAACGCCGTGTATCTGGCAAGGACTCCTCATCTGGACCACCTTTGTGCTTCTCCGCTCTATTGCGAGCTCCAGGCCCACGGGACGGCCGTCGGGCTTCCCACGGACAAGGATATGGGGAACAGCGAGGTGGGGCACAATGCCCTGGGTGCCGGCCGTGTGTTCGACCAGGGTGCCAGGCTGGTCAACAAGGCCATTGAGACGGGCAAGATTTTTGAGACACCGTTGTGGCAGGACATCGTGAAGAGGGGCAGGGAAGGGGGGACCATCCACTTCCTGGGCCTTCTTTCAGACGGGAATGTCCATTCCCATATCGATCACCTGTATGCCCTTATTGACCAGTGCGCCTCTCTGGGCCTGAAAAAAGTCAGAATTCACGCCCTGCTGGACGGTAGGGATGTTGGCGAGAAATCGGCCCTGGACTATGTGATCCCCACCGAGGAGAAACTGAAAAAAATCTCTGAATCCCCCGGGTTTGACTACCGTATCGGGTCGGGGGGCGGCCGCATGAAGGTTACCATGGACCGCTATGAAGCGGATTGGGAGATTGTAAGGCGGGGATGGCAGGCCCACGTCCTGGGAATCGGGCGCGGCTTTCCCTCCGCGTCCGAGGCCGTGAAGACCTACTATGAAGAGGATCCCGGGATCACCGATCAATACCTGGATTCCTTTGTGGTGGTTGATGAAGAGGGCCGACCCGTTGGAACGATGAGAGACGGGGACGCGGTGATCTGCTTCAATTTTCGAGGTGACCGGGCCATTGAAATATCCCGGGCGTTTACCGAGACAGAGTTTCGGGAATTCGACCGGAGTCCCCTTCCTGATCTCCTGTACGCGGGCATGATGGAATATGACGGGGATCTCCATATCCCTCCCAGGTTCCTGGTGGAGCCGCCCGCCATTGACCGTACCGTGAGCGAGTATCTGTGCGCCGAAGGGATTCCTTCTTTTGCCATCTCCGAAACCCAGAAATTCGGGCATGTAACCTACTTCTGGAACGGCAATCGTTCCGGGTATATCGATGAAAGCCTGGAGACCTACGTGGAGATCCCTTCTGATCGTATAGAGTTTGACAAGGCCCCGCGAATGAAGGCCGTGGAGATCAAGGAGAAGACCATTGAGATGCTGAACAACGGAAATTACCGCTTTGGTCGTCTCAACTTCGCGAACGGAGACATGGTGGGACATACGGGCAATCTCAGGGCGGCCATTGAAGCTGTTGAAACGGTGGATAGGTGCGTGGGTGAACTGCTGGAGGTGATCCGGGCCATGCAGGGTATCGCGGTGGTGACCGCTGATCACGGGAATTCGGATGTCATGTTCACCGTTGACAAAGAGGGACGGCGAATCCCCAAAACCGCACACACCCTGAACCCCGTTCCCTTCGCCATATTCGATCCTTCCTATGACAATGAATATTCCCTGGCGGCCCTGGAAAAACGGGGCCTCTCCAATGTTGCGGCT
>JAFDGR010000125.1 GCA_019309145.1 Deltaproteobacteria bacterium
ATTCCTGGACCCCGGGAAAGAGGAACTGCTGGAATATGACATCACGCGCGCCATTCAGCGGCTGCAGAACCCCGAGAAAAAGGTGATCGGGGTCATCAGCGGGCTGCCTGTATTCGGGAACCCTGCCTATGCGGGCATGAGCCAGCCGGGCGCTGGGGCCGAGTGGCTGTTCATCACGGAACTCAAGAAGACCTATGAGGTGAAGGAGATACCGCTTTCTTCAACCAGCATTGACCCTGCTCCTGATCTCCTGCTTGTGATCCATCCAAAAAAGATCAGCAAAAAGCTCCAATATGCCATTGATCAATATGTCCTTTCCGGTGGAAATGCCGTTGTGTTTGTGGATCCTTACTGTGTCTCTGACACTTCCAGGCGATCATTCATGGGCCCCCCAAGTTCTTCTCTTTCGAGCGTATTCAAGGCGTGGGGCGTATCATTTGACTCGACAAAGGTCGTTGCTGATTATGATCAGGCCACACCCGTCAGGACCCGGGACAACCGGGTGGAGCGAAGCCCGGTTATGATTTCCGCCCGGAATGAGGCGTTTAATTCCGGGAACGTGGTGACGGCAGGTCTTGAAAACATGTTGTTTCCCCTGGCCGGCGCCGTAAAAAAAGCAAAGGAGAGCACGTTTGAATTCGAGCCCCTGGTCAGGTCCGGGAAAAACGCGGCCCTGGTCGAGGCATTCAAGGCGGGCATGGGACTTGATGTGATCAGGCGGGAGTTTGTTCCGGGGAAGGATCGACTGTACCTCTGTGCCCGAATTTCCGGGAAATTCAAGACCGCATTTCCCGAAGGCCCTCCCGAGGATGAAAAGGCGAAAGACAATGAAGCACAAAAAAAAGGGGAAAAACAGCTCAAGGAGGCCGTAAAAGCGTGCAATGTCATTATCGTGGGGGATGCCGACCTGCTGGCTGACCGGTTTTACGTGCAGCACGGGGAGTTCCTCGGGGTAACCATTTCCAAGGTGTTCAATGATAATCTCAATTTTGTGTCGAACGCCTGTGAGACCCTCACCGGGAGCAATGACCTGATCGCGCTGCGGACGCGCGGGAGGTTTGAACGGCCGTTTGAAGTGGTGCTGGCCCTGCAGCGGAAGGCCCAGGAGCGATGGCTGTCCAAGGAAAAGGAGCTGACGAAACAGGCGGAGGAAACCAACCGGAAGCTCAAGGAACTGGAAACACAAAAGGACGCCTCTCAGAAACTGATTATCAGCCCCGAGCAGGAAAAAGAGATTGCAAAGTTCAGGGAGCAGAAGACCAGGATCAACCACGAACTCAAACAGGTCCGGAAGAACCTGCGAGCCGATATTGAGGACCTGGGAAACACGCTGAAGGCACTCAATATTTTCCTGATGCCTTTCTGCGTTGCGATCGCGGGGCTGGTTTTTGCTTTTCTAAGACACAGGAGGATGATGAAGAAATGAAGGTCAAGACACTGGCGATACTTCTGATCGTGCTTGCGGTTCTCACGGGGCTGGTGTTTGTTGTCCTTATACAACGCACTCCCCGGGAAGGGAAGAGAGAGTTGGGTTCTCCTCTCCTGAAGAACCTCCCGGCCAACGATGTTGCCTCTGTTGCCATCCTCGAGGCCGGGGGCAAAGGAGTACAATTGGCGCGGATGGGGGATCGGTGGGTGGTCAAAAACAGGTTCGGGTACCCCGCGGATTTTCAAAAAATTGTGGAATTTGTGCGGAAATTGCGAAACGCGAAGATCGGTCGTTCCTTTGAAGCGACAAAAGGGGTCTTGGAGCGCCTCCACCTCAAAAATCCCGCAGACAAAAACGCGCCAGGGGAAGAAAAAGGCACGGCCATCATTTTTGCGGATGCAAAGGGAAAGACTCTGGTCCGGGTGATCATGGGTGAACCCATGAAAGGAGGGCAGGGCGGCATGTTTCCCGAGGGTCAGTATGTCCTGTTGGGAAACCGGAAAACGGTGTATCTTATAGACAAGCAGTTTGAAGGTCTTGCAAAAACCCCGGCGGACTGGCTCAAGAAGGACCTCATTGATGTAAAGGCGGCAGATGTCCGGGAGGTCCTGTGTGTTGCCCCCGACGGGAAAACTACTCGTTTTGCCTTCAAGCGGCCGGCAAAAGGGAAGGATCTGGAACAGGTTCATCCCGTGCCGGGAAAGAAAATCAAACGCACATCCCTCAATCGCCTGGCCGGTGCGCTTTCCGCCCTGCGCATTGAAGACGTGCTTGATCCCGCCAGGGTGAAGGGATCGATTGGCATGGAGCATTCGGCAAAACTGGAATACCATCTCTTTAATGGGATGATCTATGACCTCTATCCTGGAGAGAAATGCAAAGAAGCGGGCACCTGCTATCTCAAGATCGCAGTGAGATATGAACCCCCCGGTCCGGTGAGCGAGTCATCCGGCAAAGGGGGGGATGAGAAGAAAAAAGAAGATGCGGGCAAGCAGGTGGAACACAAGGCCGAGAACCTGCATAAGAAGCTCGGCCGATGGATCTATAAGATCCCCCAATGGAAACATGACGCCCTGATGACGGACCTTGAATCCCTCCTGGAGAAGGAAAAAAAGAAATAACCGGGACGTTTAAAGTTCAGGGGTTCATGGTTCAAGGTTCATGTATGGACGAGGCAATCGCCAGATCAAAGAAGGGTGAACTGCTTTCCCTTCTCAGGAAGCAAAAGGGCCTCCTGGTGGCTTTTTCAGGGGGTGTAGACAGTTCTTTTCTGCTGGCAGCGGCCAAGGAGGCCCTTGGAAAAGGGGTGTGCGCTGCGACGGCACTTTCTTTTATCAATCCCCCGGACGAAATTGACGAGGCGAATCGGATCGCGGATATTCTCGGGGTGCGTCAAATCCAGTTTCAATCCCGGGAAACGTCGCTGGAACCATTCCTCGCTAATTCCAAAGAACGGTGTTATTATTGTAAGAAGAGCCTGTTCCATCAGCTTTTCGAGATCGCAGAGGAACTCGGCCTTCATGCCGTGGCTCACGGTGCAAATCAGGATGACCTGGGCGATTACCGCCCTGGATTCAGGGCGGCGGAAGAAGCCGGCGCCATCGCCCCGCTCGTGGACGTGGGGTTGACCAAAGAAGAGATCCGCTTTCTGTCACAGGAAATGGGCCTTCCCACCTGGAATAAACCGTCCAATGCGTGCCTTGCCTCGCGCATTCCTTACGGGACTGCCATCACGCCCGAGCGGGTCCGCATGGTGGAAAAGGCGGAGCAATTCCTGCGGGAAAGGGGATTTCGGACCGTCCGGGTACGGCATTATGGCCCGGTGGCCTCCATTGAAGTCAGCAAGGAGGATGTTTCCAGATTCCTGGATGATGCTTTCCGGAAGGAGGTCATTGTAGCGTTCAGAAAAGCAGGATTTCAAAACATCACCCTGGATCTGGAAGGATATGTCACAGGGAAAATGAACCGCGCCCTTGAAGTAGGCAACTGAGGAGAGAAGATGCCTTACGAGGTAAAACTGCAGGATGCATACAAGGGGTATACCCTTGATCAGGATAAAATAGTCACGCCTGAAGAGACCGTGCGGCGTTTCAGGGAAAAACTGAAACGGGTTGATCTGGATATCCTGGAAGAAACCGTGAGGATTGACAACGGACGGCTGGATATCCCGGTGTACTTCAGCGTGTGCGGCCGGGACGCGGAAGCGATCATTGGAACCAAGAAACAGATGGGGAAAGGGGGAACTCCCCGACAGGCCGAGGCCAGCGCGGTCATGGAACTGGCTGAGCGATTCAGTTTTTTCAGCTTTTGCAAGGATCAGAAAAACTTTTTCGTGGATCAGTACCGGAATGTGAAGGATCAGGCCCTGCCTCTTGAACAGATCGCCCAATCTGTACACGACCAGGGGTCGGACGTGGAGCAGGCCCTGGAGATTTTCAGCCGGATTCCCTTGGAATGGACCTGGGCCTACAACCTGACCCGTCAACAACCGGTCCTTGTGCCCTTCAATTGGTTTTACGCCATCAATGAATTTAACGGCCCGTCAGCGGGAAACTGCGTCGAGGAAGCCATTTCCCAGGGGATTTGCGAGGTGGTGGAACGGCACGTGTCCAGCCTGGTGAGCCGCGAAAGGCTCGTGATTCCGGGGATAGATCTGGGAACCGCCAGGGATGAGGTGGTTCGCGAGATGCTTCGGAAATATGAAACGGCCGGAATAAGAGTTTTTGCATCTGATTTTTCCCTGGACACCGGTATCCCTTCAGTAGGGGTGCTTGCCTACGATCCTGCTACCTTCCCTGAAAAGAGCGAGATCGTGTGGACCGCCGGAACCACCCCGAATCCCGAGAAGGCCCTGAGCCGGGCCCTGACGGAAGTCGCCCAGTTGGCCGGGGATTTTAACAGCAGTTCCAATTATGTAGCCAGCGGTCTCCCGAAACTCAAGAGCCTGGAACAAGGCGCGTTCATCATGGAACCGGAAAAGGTGGTCGGGCTCTCCGACCTCCCGGATCTTTCCAGTGAGAACATCAAGACAGAGGTAGAAAGGTGCCTCTCGACACTTGCCGGGATCGGGATGGAGGTGATCATTATCAACGTCACTCATCCAAGGTTGGGTATCCCAGCGTTCTATACCATCATCCCCGGCGCCCATTTCAGGGAGCGGGCCCTGGGGACAAGTGTCGCCATGTTTTCGGCCAAGCTCCTTGCGGAAGGCCATGATCCGGCGCTGGCGATCCCGGAACTTCGGGGGATGGATGCATGCATCCCCGGCAAGTATTTCGTGCAATTCTATCTGGGATACAGCTTCCTCCGGCAGGAAAATCCCGCGAATGCCCTTCACTATTTCAAAAAGGCCCTTGAGCTCGACCCTAAGGAGGAAGATATTGCGAGTATCTATTCCTATTTGGGCGTATGCCTGAAGGAGATGGGGAACTACCGGGAGGCCATGGAGGTCCTTCATGAGGCAGAGAAATACGACCCTGATCGAACGGATATCCATAACCTCATGGGATTCTGCCATTATTCCCTGAAAGAACATGAAAAGGCCATTGAGTGTTTCAAGAAGGTCATTCAAATCGACCCGGCTTCGGCCATTGACTATGCCAATATCGGCTCCAATTACCGGGACCTGGGAGAACGGGAAAAGGCCATCCGCTATTATCGCCTTGCCCTGGAACTGGATCCGAACATTACGTTTGCGCGGGATAATCTCCTGAAGCTGGAGAAATGATTTCGATGTGGATGCCGTTGTTATCTCCTTGACATGATTCAATGATTGATTAAATTATTGTTTGGAGGAAGGAGCAGCAAAGAAACTGATTAGCAAATTCGCTGGTTTTAGACGTGACCCGGATTTCTCACCAATAATGTGCTGTGACGGCGGAGAGTCTCGCGACGAAGATCGGTGAGGAACCCAGGTTGAACGCTTGCCCGTTTCGTGATGAATTGGGGCTGAGCCGAAAGGAGGTCCTTTCCAGATGGAAAGAATCAGGATTGCCATTGCGGGAATCGGAAACTGCGCGAGTTCGCTTATCCAGGGCATAGAATATTACCGGCACAACAAGGCAAGCGAAGTAAACGGTTTCCTGCATTGGGAGATTGGGGGATACACTCCTGGCGATATAGATGTTGTAGCAGCATTGGACATAGACAGGAGAAAGGTGGGGAAGGATATCTCCGACGCCATTTTCCAGCTTCCCAACTGCACGAAAGCCATCTATGCGCCTGTTTCAGAAAAGGGCGTGACCGTCCGGATGGGGAAGGTCCTGGATGGATTTGCCGCCCATATGCAGGATTATGATGAGCGCTACCGCTTTGTTCTTTCAGAGGAAACGGAATCCAGTAAAGCAGACGTGGTCAAACTCCTCAAAGATTCAGGCGCGGAGATGCTTCTCAATTACCTGCCGGTTGGTTCTGAGCAGGCAGTAAAGTTCTATGCCGAGTGTGCCCTGGAAGCAGGGGTAGCCTTCATCAATAACATGCCGGTCTTTATTGCAAGCGATCCTGTCTGGGGGGAGCGATTTGCGGAGAAAGGGATTCCTGTCATAGGGGACGATGTGAAGTCCCAACTGGGAGCGACCATTGTGCACAGGGTCCTTGCCAATCTCTTTAAACGGCGCGGAGTAAAGCTCGACCGGACCTATCAGCTCAATACCGGCGGAAATACGGATTTTCTGAATATGCTGGACAGGTCTCGGCTGGTATCCAAGCGTGAATCAAAGACCGAGGCCGTGCAGTCGCAGCTTGGGGAAGGCAGGCTGATCGATGAAAATATCCATATCGGGCCCAGTGACTGGGTGGCGTGGCAGAAAGACAACAAGGTGGCCTTTATCCGGATGGAAGGCCGGCTGTTCGGGGATATCCCCATGAACCTGGAGTTGCGGCTTTCAGTGGAAGATTCGCCGAATTCCGGGGGCGTGGTGATTGATGCCATTCGATGTTGTAAACTTGCCCTGGACCGGGGCACCGGGGGGATCCTCTATTCGCCCGCGTCTTTTTTCATGAAACATCCACCCCGACAGTATACGGACGCGGAAGCCTATCGGAGAACCGAGGAGTTTATAGCGGGAACGCGTGAGTCATGATTATCTTGTCTGGCTGTTACGAGCCGATATATTTTTCCAGTTCAGCTTTCGGGATGCCCAGGCAATAGAGCACGTTGGTGATGTGCCCGGTATTGATGATACCATCGGCCCTGATATCTGCGGCCGGTGGTTTGAATGCGATGGAGAGCCCTGCATTTTTGATAAAATGAGAGCGGCTGGAACCGTCTCCCACCGCGATCACCTGGTCCTTTTCGATACCCTCCATCTTCATGATGAATTCGAGGAGTTCTTGCTTTGTCTCATTGGTTATCACGGGTTCACCCAGTTCCCCGGTGATGATGCCGTTCTCATCAATCTTGAGGCTGTTCGAAAAGGCATAGTCCACCCCTGCCTCTTCAAGGATGTCCTTGATGAAAAAATTGAACCCGGAAGAGAGGAGTGCGATCTTGAAACCCATGGATTTCAAGATCCTGATGAGTTCGAAGGACCCGGGATTCAGTTGGAGGATCTTGGTGAATGACTCTATTTCCTGGATGGGAATACCTTTCATACTCCTGGCATTTTCAACCAGTGCCTGAAATTGATCTTCCTCTCTGTGCACAAAAGCGATCCCCCCGGGAATCTGGCCCAGTTTCTCCCTGATTCCCTCCAGGAACACCCGGAGAGATTGTTCCTGGACCAGGCTTGATTCCACGTCAAATACCACCAGCTTTTTTACTTTCCGGTAAATATCCTGGCTCTGGATCACTACTCCCTGGTTTATGCTGCGGCAGGTCTCCCGCAGTTGGGTTGCCATTTCTTCAATGGCATGTTCCCGTGACATGCCGGTTTTCCCGGGCATCCGGCTGGTGTCAACGACCATCTCCATGGAGAAAAAGTCTCCCCGGGCAATCATGCGAGCCCGTTCTATGTTGATCATCCGTTCGTGAAAGAACGTGGAGACTTTCGCCATAATTCCGGGGCGGTCCGGCCCGAGTACCGTGACAAGATGGTTTTCCTTCTCCGGCATGCAGTGGGTCTGCTCCCCGTCATATTCTGTGACCATGACCTTGAGGCCTGTGTCGGATGCAAGGGCGTTCAGGTGCTGTTCCAACTCTTCCTGTGCATGCTCCGAAAGAGAGAAATCAACGATAAGAAATATGGAAAAGAGGTTTCTCCTGCAGCTCTCTTCCACATCAAGAATATTGCCCCCCAGTTCAAAGATACGGGTAGTGATCTTGGAAACGAGACCGGGGGAGTCGAAACCAACAGCCGAAAGGGTGAGAAGCGGCTTGCCCGCCCTGGATGCTTCCATGTCATTTCTCCTTGTCATAAAATACAAATAACTCCTCTTCGTAATATCTCCCATTGACGACTTGTCCGGGACCGAATCGTTTGACGCCCTTTCTATTCAAAAGCTCCTTGAACCTCCTGTTTATTTCATCAATGGTGATATCTTCTTTAAGCCAGCGGGTGGGGACATCCACGTGGAGCGGACGAGCGGGGACGAGATGCCGGGTCGCTTTGGGGGGAAACTTTTTCCCTTGCCGTACCGTCTCCACCACCATTTCCTTTGTGATCTGTGGCGTCCATATGATCACCTGGTCGGGTGTCGGGGAAACTGAATCATGTTCAGTAATATTCTGGCAAGGAATATACCGAATGTCCATGCCTTTTTTTCGGAGCCTTGTCTGAAAGTCTTCCAGGGCTTTATAGGCGCTCACGGCATCGCAGACCGTCCCGGCATCACAGGTCACCAAATCACACCCGTCAGGGCCTTGCACTCCCCAGCAGAAGGGGTTTTTTCGCATCAATGCAGCAAGGGTTTTTTTGTCGGGAATCCTGCGGAGAGAAGCGCGCATTGACGCGGCAATGGCGCGGGCCTGGTTCTGCCCTCCCGCGTGTTCAAGTATCCTGAACCAGTAACGCAACTGAACCGATTCCCGGAGGTAGTTTATTCTGCATACCGGAATATATTTGAAATGCAGGGCTTTGAACACGAAAAAGCGGTGATGCCCATCAAGGACCATGGAGTCCTGATCCACGATGATCGGATTTTGCAGGTTCGTCCAGTTGCTGAATTCCAGGATCAGCTCGTCCGCTGCATCGGGAATAATCTCCTCGTGGGGCACCAGGGAGGAAACCGGTACGATTTCCAGTTGCAGTTCCAGTGTCTCAGTTTCTATACGATACATGTTGGTGTCGCTTTTCCCCAAGCCCCTTTTTCCCCATTCAATGTTCGATGTCCTCTGAACTTTTTTTCGTGTCCTTGGTGCTCTTCGTGGTGCATGTTCCCGTCGGTTTTGCACTGTGAAACCGGCAATCACAGGAACTGATGGAGGCGCTGCAGTGCCTCTTCATACTCTTTTCCCCGGAAGCAGAACTGTAATTCACTGTGTTGTTTCCTGAGTTTTATTACCTCGTCCACCACAGATGCCTTTGTGTCCTTGATGATGGTGGCCATCAGGGATGCAATAGCCTGAAATCCTTGCTCATCCATGCCGAATCGGGTCATTTCAGAGACACCCAGGCGCAGGGCGCCGGCTGCGGTGAAGCCTTCCTCTTCGGGTGCTGTCTGGTAATTGCAGATAATATTATTCGCCTCCAGCCGGCGGGCTACCTCCGGCCCTCGAGCGTAGCCGACCCGTACCACCACCTGGTGGGTTTCCGTGAAGTCGATAGCCGGGTCCCCGGCTACCTCCAGGCCGGAATCCTTGAGGGCCCGGGCAAAGGCCTTGGCATTGGCCATGACTTTCGGCTGGTAGTCATCCTTGAAGTGGTTCATCTCATAAGCGGCCATGAGCAGGCCGAGCATGGTCCCGAGGTGGTGATTGGACACGGATCCCGGAAAAGTCCTCCGCCGTAAGGCTTCCCACAGTTCGTAGCGTTCTTCATTTTCTCTGAATCGGCTTCCCACCACCCCCCGCTGGGTGCCGAAGAACGTCTTATGGGTGGAACCGGTGACCAGATCCGCCCCTTCCTTGAAGGGTTCCTGGAAATGGGGCCCAACCAATCCAAGAACGTGTGCCATGTCATACATGAGCACCGCGTCTATACCCTGTTCCCTGAGGAAACGGCTGATTTGTGCAACCGGCTCCCGGTGGAGAACCATGCTTTTCCCCAGGATGATGAGTTCGGGTCTTTTCTGATCAATAAGATCAAGCGTAGCAGCAATGTCCATTTTGAATGGGTTTTCCCTGAGCACTGGAAAATTGATAACAGCGGGCCGCTCGGTCAAAGGATCCCGGGCGACAAAATCCCGCAGGGCACCCATGGGCTGGGCGCTCAGATGACCGCCGGTTCCGAGATAATTGTTCATGACGCGGCGGATGCGCCTTGGTTCGGACCGGCGATCAGCCCTGTTCAGATAGTCGAGCATGGCGCTGAAGACAGCGGTGTTCGCCATCTGGCCGCTGACGAGCCGTGTTTCCACTTCTTCGCACCCCAGGTATTTGCGCATCTCCGTTTCGAGCAGCGATTCAACTTCCTCGATGAAGGAGGTCCCCTGGTAATAGAAAATATCCGCGTCGTAAAATGCCCGGGATTCCCGGTGTTCTGCATATCGGGAGCAGGGATCCATGATGGAAAGAATTCGTGCCATGGGCGAAATGGTCATCTCTGATGGAATGAGATTGATACATTCCCGCTGGCGCCAGAAGGTGTTCTCCGCAGCCTTCCTGAGCAACAGGAGCGGCTTTTCCCGGTCATACTCTTCCCGGGCTTCCCTGGAAGGGGCCTCTCTTTCCACTACAATGGGACGGGCAAAGGGGGGCGCCTCTGATCGGAGGTGAAAGGGGACGACCACGGCATCAACCAGTTTTCCGCGGATTTCGAGGTGAAGGCCCTCGCCCTCAGTGATATCACTATCCACGTAGGCAAGGCAGACGGGCCGGAGTTTGTGCTGGTCGGTAAGAGTAGAATGAAGGCCTTCCCCTGCAAAAATCCAGTAGGGGACCATGGTCCCGCTGGTCACATAGCCCACGTGCCGTTCTTCTTTGAAGATTCGTGCGCCGGCCCGGGCGATGCCCCTGCCGATAACCGCAACGGGCCAAATGAGGCGCGGCAGATCAAGGCGGAGGGAGAAATCTCTCCTCAAGATCTTGGAAAGAGCACCGAATTGTTTTGCCAGGGCCGCTCTTCCCACAAAGTCACCTTTCAGAGGCGAGAAACTGACCGCGAACCTGGTGATAGGGACGGCCAGGATGGGGATCTCTTTTCCATCCGGGTCCTCACCGAGTTCATGTCCGTACAGGGGAAGTCCCGCTTCAAGGCGAAGGGTGTCCCTGGCCCCAAGTCCCACAGGAGTGGCCCCCTCCCGGATGAGGGTATCCCACAGTTGCGGGCCGTCGGCACGGTACCCGGTGCGCGCTATCTTCACGTGCGCTCCTCCTATGTTCACCATCCCGGTCGCGTTTCTGATGGGAGCGGGAAACGTGCCCGAATCAACAATCCTTGTGAGTATCTCCTTTGATCTTGGCCCCTGCAACGCCAGCATGGCGATAGCATTCGTAGCATCTTCAAGTTCCAGGTCTTTGAATTGGGCGGCAAGGGGTTGCAGGTGGTCCCAGTTCTTCAAGCGGTTGGACGCGTTGACCACGAGGAGGTACTCGCGGGTATCGAAACGGTAGAGATAGGCATCGTCCACTGGGCTCCCGTTTCTCTTGGATCAAGGGCGGCGGCATTGTTCGTAAGAACGTGCTGGAGAAAGGCGAGGGCATCCCTGCCCCTGACCAGGAACCGCCCCATGTGTGAAACATCAAAGAGGCCTGCTCCTTTTCTTGTTTCAAGATGCTCGGAAACGATACCGTTGGGATATTGGATGGGCATCTCCCATCCGCCAAAGTCCACCATTGTTGCACCGAGCCTTAGATGTCGCTCGAAAAAAACGGTTCTCAGAAGGTCTGACATAATAGGCTCCCCTTTCAATTCGCTCTATTTCTACCTTTTCTTGCTTACCACCTGTTTTTGAGATTTTCAAGAAGAACTTCGCATATTCCTGAAGAAAACAGAAAAA
>JAFDGR010000126.1 GCA_019309145.1 Deltaproteobacteria bacterium
CCCTTCCCTTCTATGGCCAGATCCAGGGAGTTTCCGGTAGGTCGGAGCGGGCCCTCGCTGAAATCCGTCTGAATATGGACATGGTTCGGGTCCCGGGAGATACCAGGCCCCTGTGCGGTGCCGGTACTCTCCGAGCCGGTTCCTTGCAGCATGTTCTGAAAGGAAATTTTGTCCCTCTTGAACCCGATAACAGCGGCATTTGCCAGGTTGTTTGCGATGACATCCGCCCTCACTTCCTCCTTTACGCATCCCCGAACCGCTTCCAGCATTCCAATCATATTCTCAATTCTCCTTTTCAGGTCCTGCTTCCGTCAAACAGTCAAAATCCTCTCACACTATCCCCTGTAATAGCAATAAACGTACCACATGAAAAAGGGAAGTCAGGCCTGCCGTTAAACAATATAACCTCTTCATTTTACAATGTTTTTATTCTCCAAAAAAACAACCGCGCTGCTCGCTTTGACCCTGATGTTAACCGGCCATGCATTTGTTTCCTGCTTGCGGAAAAAATTACCGGCAAAGGTCACCGGGATCTCCAACCGCTTGACTCATGTCTCAGCACCGTATTTCTGGTTCATGCGATACACAAAGGCCAGCACCTCGGCGACAACCTGATACAAAGTTCCAGGGATCTCTTCATACCAGTCCAGTTGCATCAGCGACAGGACCAGGTCCGGGTCCTCTTTCAGCGGAATCCCTCTTTCCCTTGCAAGCGCAATAATCTTTTCCGCGACTGCGCCGCTTCCCTTCGCGGAAACCCTTGGGGCATTGTCCTTCGCGGCATCATATTTCAATGCCACCGCCCTTTTCCTGGTTTTCCCATTGTCTCTCTTCACCGTCTCTTCTCTTTCTAAAGATACTCCTCGCAATTTAAAGCGTACATCCCGTAAACCCGAGGGAGATACAGGGTGTGCCCTTTCTTATTCGTGACTGGCGGGAGGGCTTCCTCTTTTCGTGACTTATCTATGGGGGAAGCCGCAGCCAGATCCTCAGGATGCTTTTTCCTGAGGACTGGAATGCGGAGGGGGCAATGCTCCCCCGTGGATAAGTCACTGAAAAGAGCAACCCGGGAGACTCGGAATCGAAGAAGGAAGGGCACACCCTGTTCGAGCTTACCCATTCAAATCACCAGGTCCATCAATCCACTGGAACCCTTTTCTTCAGAAAAAGGGTTAAACGAACCGCTGTCCGTTACCGTTTCACACGCAACTCTTGTCACCGTCAATCCCTTCTTTTCTATTCCCTTTCTCAGCAAGACGATATTTTCCTCCAGGAAGCAGCCAATAGATGCATCTGTCACCTGCAGGGACAGGGCGACGTTTTTTCCCCGCAGGACACAATCCACGTGAATCTCTCCCAAACGGCTGAAACAAAAATCCATGTGGAGACGATGGAAATCGCCCCTCTCTGCTTTTTTGCCAAACAGTTCACCATGCAGAAACTCTCGCTGGTCTGCCCCCGGAATGAACCAGTACCATCCCCAACCATCTCTGAGTGCGTCAAGATTCAATGTCTGATGATTTTCCAGCAGGGAAAGCAGTCGATCAATACGACCCATTTGCAACTGGATGTCCCGGCCGTGGAAAACGGAAGTTGCCATTTCCTTCTGCAGGGAAAGGAGCACCCCCTTGAGATCATTTTCGGTCAGCATTGTGACCGGTTCCTTGGACCGATCAAGAAGAAGGTGACGGAATACCTTGTTTTCCCAGAAGATACCGCTGCTGAGAAGATTTCGGGAAAGCCAAACAGCGTCTTCTCCTGCCGGTCCCTGATAAAGAAGAAGGGGAAGAAAATGCTTCAGGTTTTTTAGCGTTTGGGAAGCAGCAAGGTCACGGAGCAGGACTCCAAACAGGAGCCTGTCTTTTTGCCCTGCTATCCAGCGTTTGCCGGCTGAAATCAAATTGAAGTCCTCATCTCTCATGACCTTGAGTTCAATGCGGGGGGCTCCTGTTTTGACCCGGAATGCATACGATTTTCCCTCTGCCAGCGGGATGGACGTGCGGGCTTCAAAGGTCTTGCCGCCCGTGGCCACAAGGATGGAACCATTTGCCTTCAGGTGCATTACTTTCCCCTGGAAGATCTGGCCTGCTTTGAAATGAATCTCTTTCGGGGAAATGTGAAAGCGTCCCTTGCCATGAAGGGAACGACCTGCGGAGAGTCTGTTTATGGGGAGGCCTTTCATTGTTCCTTCTGTGGAATCGGCTCCTGCAATTTCAGCATGAGTTCAAGCTCCCCCAGCGGAATATCAAGGCGCCTGGCGATTTCTTTCCTGGCGAGGCCTTTTTCCAGAAGGGCCTTCGCCGATTTCTTCAGGCGCTCGGTATCCGTGCGGGAGTTCTTTTCAAAAGGCCGGATTCTCTGCCAGGTATTCATGAGCCCTTCCAGTCGAATCGCGGCGCTTTCGGCGTCGGAAAGGAGCGTCTCCAGTTCTGTGATCACATTCCGGGTCAGGGTCCTTTTTTCTTCCAGGTTTTTCTCCAACGTCTCGGTGATCTGCCTCATTTCTTTCAGCAGGGTCCCCGGCTGCGAGAACGCGGGATCAGAACTGGTTGTGGTTTCCCGTTTGCGGCTCATGCTCTTCAGGAGGACCACCAGGAGGACCAGCATGAATATGTCTATGGCCATTTGCGCAATGACCCAAAATTGTTCCTGCATAGAACCCCGCACCCTTAGCCCGCTCTTCTCACGGGTCTTAGATCATCAGATCAATTTTGCCTTTCCGTTTCTTTCCCGGGAGCAGCTTCCCGTACTCTATCACCGCTTCTTCCTCTTTCGGTTCCCCGTCTTTCACCACGAGATGCCCTTCGGTTTCATTGTCCTTTTTTTCCATTGATTCCTGGATTCGCCCGTGGATGATGAAGTCCTCTTCTCCCTTTTTCCGTTTTTCCTTCCCGTTCTTTTTCTGTTTTCTTCTCTCGCCGATTTTTCTTTTTCCGGTGAGACCTGACACCTTCCCATGGGGCGGTGTTATGATTGACGTACCTGCAAGTGATGAATATTCATCCATGGTATTCCCCCTTGCCAGTCATGAGTTCTCACTCGTGAGGCCGGAGTCATATGAGTGATACCTCGTCCACTCGTACCTCGACATTCTTTATTGCAAGCGCATGCTGGAAAACCTGGTTCAGTTCCGACGCCAGGGCTGATTTCTCCTTCACAACATCTCTCCCTGATCCGGCCGCCTGCAGCAGGTACCGGTACACCTCATTTCGGATTACTACTGGTCTTCTCTTATACCTTGTCAAGGTTTCAGGACCCCACTGAACAGAAATGACCAGCCTGATCGCCGCGTTTTCGGAATCTTCAGACAAAGGGATAAAAAAGGGTTGCAATACGGTTTGCACGAGAGATTGATCCTCTTTGCCCTGTCCGCCAAGGGACGAATCAAGGTTCAGCGTTTTGCCAGTGTTTCCGCTCATGAACACAAAGCTGATGCCCATGGCAAGGAGAAGGCATCCTCCCGACACAAGCGCCCATTTTTTTCGCAGAAGCGCAAGCGCGCCCTTTTTGCCGTGTCCCTTTTTCGGGGCTTGGTTCCCGCTCCCGGTCTTTTCCTCACGTGCATCAGGTTCCCTTGCTGTTTCCTCTTCAGGCGCCGGTGTCTCAGGTTCCGGTGGCTTTTCTTCGCCGTGATCAGCTTCATCCAGGACCACTTCCTCTTCTACCTGATCAGCATTGCCGGTATCTTCTTTGGTTTCTTCGGTGCCTTCAGCTCCTGCAGGCACTTCCTCCCCGGCGGTCTCTTCTTCAGCCTTCTCTTTCTCTGCGGCTTCGTCCTGTTGCCCTTCCTTTTCTTCTTTTTCCTCTGCGGCTGCCTCCTTTTCTTCTTCCTCGCGCTCTTTCGGCAAGTCTGATCCTGCTCCCTGGGCGGGGTCCTCTCCCTTGCCAGCCTCTTCCCCTGACTCTTCCTTCGCGGCCTCTTCTTCGGCCCTCTTTTCCTCCGCGGCCTCCTCGTGTTGTTCTTCTTCTGCTTCTTTCCCTTCTACGACCGCTTCTGTTTTTTCTCCCCCGGTCGAGCTCGGTCCTTTCCCGTGTTCTCGTTCCCCGGTCTCCTCCCTGGACGATTCCTCACCGACCTTCTCTTCCTCCGGGGTCTCGTTTCGTTGTTCTTCCTTTTTTTCTTCAGCGATCATATCCGCTGTCCCGGTTTTTCTCTCGCTGCTTCTCATTGCTCAAAATAGCGCCTGATCTTGTGACGCAGCCTGATGACCGCCTTTGTATGGAGCTGCGAAATCCTTGACTCCGTGTACCCGATAACCTCCCCTATCTCCTTCATAGTGAGTTCTTCGTAGTAATAGAGCGTCACCACAATCCGCTCATTTTTTGGCAGCGCGTCTATGGCCTTCGCCAGCACCTCTTTCACTTCTGTCAGGTCAAGGGAAACAGCAGGGTCTGTCATCATGGATCCTTGATAGGCATGCCACAAATTGTTGATCTTCTTGTGGGCCATCAATTCTCCCAGGTCTTCCTCATTGAAGACGGAAATACCCTTGGTTTCTTCAAGCAACCGGTAGAATGAATCCATGTCGACGCCAAGTTCTTTTGCGACTTCCTCGTCGCTCGCAGGCTTCATGGTGCGCCGTTCCACAATCCCGTATGCCTTTTCCAGTATCTTTGCATTCTTTCTTACGGAACGGGGGACCCAATCCATGGTACGCAATTCGTCGAGCATCGCTCCCCTGATCCGGAATTCGGCATAGGATTTGAAAGCCACCCCTTTTTCCGGATCGAACTTTTCTATGGCATCCAGCAGCCCCATGATGCCCGCGCTCAGGAGATCATTCTGATCAACGTGGCTGGGTAACCGCATGGCGAGCCTTCCGGCCACCGTTTTGATCAATGGGGCATACTCGGTAATATAGTATTCCCGTTCGCGCTCTGCTATCCGCGATCCGGTCCGGCCATTTTGGCTATACTGTCTTACTTTTTTCGCCGCGCTAGTTGCCATAATCGGTCTGCCAGGAGTCCACCAGTTTTTTCCAAAAAAACTTGATATCGCCTTCAAAATCGAGATGATTCACACTGCTCAGCAGGCTTTCCGCTACGCGTACAAAGCTTTTGCTGGCGGCCGTGTCCGGGTAGACGGCCAATACTGCCTGCTGTTGTCTGACCGCCTTGGGAATCTGTTCGTCATAGGGAATCCAGCCGAGATAGTCGATGGACGGCGATCCAAGGAACTTGTCCACCACCTTGCTCAGCTGGCGGAAAATCCGGTCCGCTTCAGCCGCGTTTCTCGCCTGGTTGATGAGAATCTTGAACGTCTTCTGCTGGTATTTTGTGGTGAGTACTTTTATGAGGGCATAGGCGTCGGTGAGGGAGGCAGGTTCATTGGTCACCACGACCACCTTTTCCATGGCGGCAAAATTGAAATACATGACATTGGCTGAAATTCCCGCGCCGGTATCAATGAGCAGCACATCAAACCGGTCCTGCAGGATGTCCAGCTCATCAAGAAGGAACAATCTCTGGGACTGATCGAGCTCCGTCAATTCCTGAATGCCCGAAGCGGCTGGAAGGACTTGAAAGCCGCCCGGCGCCTCGATAATAATCTCCTCCAGGCTTTTCTCACCGGTCAGCACATGCTGAATGTTGTAATGGTGGTTCAACCCGAGAAGGACATCCATATTCCCCAGGCCCAGATCAGCATCCAGGATGAGGACTTTTTTGTCTGCCTGCGTCAATGCCAGCGCCAAGTTGGCTACAACGTTCGTCTTCCCGACCCCGCCTTTCCCGCTGGTAACCGAAATAACCCTCACTCCAGATCCGTCTTGATGTACGTTTCCTGTTGCATTCGCAGCCATAAGTTTTTTTTCAACACCCTTTCCGTTTCCGACCATATCTCTGAGGCGGCTCGCCTGGTCCATCCTAATGCACCCCGTAACCCGTGCTCATCACCGTTCCACTTCTTCCGTTCAGAATGATCTTCGCGAGCCTCTTCTTGGAAGCCGGTTCAACATCCTCGGGAACCTGCTGCCCGGTCGTAAAATAGGCAACCGGTCTTGACTGGCATAAGAGGAAATTGACCATGGGGGAAGCGTCTTCCACTTCATCCAGTTTGGTAAAAATATAACTCTCATAGGGCAATGCCCGGAATTTCGTCTCCGCCAGAAGGAGCTGACGCAGGTCTGTTGTCGCGCTCAGGACCAGGTAGCTGTGGATCTTCTTTGAGACCTTCAACAGATCCATCAATTGGTCTATCTCCCTGGTATCCCGGGGGCTCCTCCCCACGGTGTCCACAAACACGTGATCACAATCCCCATGCCGTGCGATGGCGTTCCGCAGTTCTGTTCTGGTGGAAGCTACCTCCATGGGTATCCCCATGATCCTGGCATAGGTTTCCAGTTGGTTCACGGCGGCGATCCGAAAGGTGTCCACCGTGATAAGAGCAACCTTTTTCCCCTGTTCGAGGGCCGTCCTGGCGGCCAGTTTCGCCAATGTGGTGGTCTTGCCCACACCGGTTGGACCGATAAAGGCATGAATGGCCTGTCCTGGCCCCCCGGCCACCTCACCGCCCATGTTGATGTTTTTCAATATATGAACAAGACTCTGTTTCAAGGCCTCCTGTTTTTGTTCTGCTGTTTTTCCACGATCAGCAGGCATCATTTTTCTCAAAAGGGACCGGATGATCTCCCCTTTTATGCCAAAATCCTTGAAGTACCCATATTGCCCCCGTACCTCCGGATCAAAAATCGTATCGGGCTGCAGGACAGCGCCCGCCTCGATACTCCAGAGCAGATCCCGGATCTCCCTGATCTGCGCTTCCAGATTCTCATACCGCTCCAGCAAGGCATGCGCTCCGGTATTTCCTTTTTGTTGCTGGAAAGGGGGCGTGACATCATAATCCACTGCCGCGGTAACCTCGATGATCTCGCCCCCATCTCCTGATTTTTCCCCTCCATGACGGATGGTTCGTGTCCGGAGAATCACCGCTTCGGTCCCCATTTCCTCCTTGACCATGCGGAGGGCCTCCTGGGTATTTCTGGCAACGAATCTTTTGATATTCATCACGAAAGTCCTATCTCTCCCACGGCCTGTACGCGCAGTCCGCTCGGTATTTCGTTGTGGGAAATCACTGCCACGTGCATCTGGTATCTTTCACACAATTTCCGTAAATGACGCCGTATGGTTGAAGAACAGAGAAGCACCGGCTGTTCAATGCTGGCCGCGCTTCTTTCGAGGGTGTCCCTGATACTGGTGATAATCCGTTCCGCCTGCTCAGGTTCGAGTGCGAGGTAGGCACCGTATTCCGTCTGGCTCACACCGTCCGCGATGGTCCCTTCTACGGCAGGGCTCACGGAAAGCACTTTCATGGTCTGATCCTTTTCCACGTAGGGTTTTGTCAATGATCTTGCCAGTCTCTGACGCACGTATTCTGTCAGGAGTTCCGGGTCTTTTGTCACCGGAGCATAGTCAGCAAGGGTCTCCACAATAGTGAGAAGATCCCTGATGGATACCTGCTCCCGCAGAAGATTCTGCAGCACCTTCTGCACCCCGCCTACACTCAGAAGGCCGGGGACCAATTCCTCAACAGGTTTTGGATTCGATTTGGCCAGATTATCCAGGAGCCGCTGAACCTCCTGCCGCCCAAGAAATTCATACCCGTGTTCCCGAACCACTTCCGACAAGTGGGTGGTCACGACGCTCGGCAGATCGACGACGGTATAACCACACAATTGGGCATCGCCTTTCTTGTCCGAAGTGACCCACAGGGCCGGCAGACCACAAGCCGGCTCTACCGTTGCAATGCCTTCCACCTTGGACTTCCCATCCCCGGGATCACTGGCCAGGTAATGCTCCATCATGAGCTCTCCACGGGCGACGCTGTTGCCTTTGATACAGACAGCGTATTCGTTTGGTTTCAGTTCCAGGTTGTCCCGGATATGGAGGGCGGGGATAATCAGGCCCATTTCAAGGGCGAATTGTTTCCGCAGGGAACGAATGCGATCCAGGAGCCCCCCTGATTTCTGGTTATCCACCAGAGGGATGAGACCATACCCGATTTCCAGCTCAAGGCTGTCCAACGGGAGCAGATCTTCCACCTGTTCAGGAGTAACCTGATCGGCCTTTTCCGCCTCTTCAAATTCCGCTTCCCTGGCCTCTTTCCCCTTCATCACAACCACTGCCCTGGCCAGGAGGAAAACACCCACGGCGAGTATCGCAAAGGGAACGAACGGCATGCCGGGGGCGAGCGCAAACAGGAAAATAATCACCGAGGCTATGATCAGGGCCTTGGGTTGGAACCCGAACTGCTTGATCACCTCAAAGCCGAGTCCTCCTTCGGCCGCGGCCCGGCTCACCAGAATACCCGCGCCGGTGGAAATGATGACCGCCGGGATCTGCGAAACCAAGCCATCCCCGATGGTCAGGAGAGTGTAATTCTGCACGGCCGTAGAGAAATCAAGATTCATCTGGACCACCCCGATGATCAATCCGCCGAGGATATTGATGATCGTGATGATGATACCGGCTATGGCGTCTCCCCTGACAAATTTGCTTGCACCATCCATGGCCCCGTAAAATTCCGCTTCCCTGGCTATTTCCGCCCGCCTGGCCCTGGCTTCCGATTCATCAATGAGCCCCGCATTGAGGTCAGCATCGATGCTCATCTGCTTCCCCGGCATGGCATCTAATGTAAAACGGGCCGCCACTTCAGCGATACGCCCCGCCCCCTTGGTAATGACCACAAAATTGATCACGACCAGGATCATGAATACCACGAGACCGACAGTGGTATTTCCCCCTACCACGAACGCTCCGAATCCCTTGATGACCCGCCCCGCGGCAAGAGAACCGGTGTGTCCGTTCAGGAGGATCAGCCTGGTACTGGCAATATTCAGGGAAAGACGATAAAGGGTCGTGATCAGCAGCAGGGAAGGAAACACCGAAAAGTCAAGCGGGCGCATCACATAGATCGTGAGCATCAAGACCAGGATGCTTATCGTGATGTTGAGGGCCAGCATGATGTCGAGCATTCCCGTGGGCAGGGGGACGAGCATGACCAGCAGGATGCCCACCACTCCAGCCGCGATGAAGACATCACTGTTGTTCCTCAGGGAAAATCAGTCTGCCGGGAGTCTCAGTTGTTCCAACTCTTATACACTTTTCCTTCCTGGCCGGAGCAGGGACAGGCTTCGCGGGTGTGACATGCTTGTACGCCCGTGAGTTCCCACTCAAGTGCCCGCAACACTCTTGTTTTTCAACCCATACACATAGGCCAGTATTTCCGCGGCGGCCTGATAAAAATCGGGCGGGATTTCCTGCCCGATATCTACGAATTTATACAAATTCTGTGCCAGGGGTTTATTCTCAACCAGCGGGATACGGTTCTCCTTTGCTATCTCTCTGATTTTAAAAGCGATCTTATTCGCGCCTTTCGCCACGACCGTAGGTGCTTCCATGGCCAGCGCCTCGTAACGCAATGCGACCGATAAATGCTCAGGGTTGGTAATAATCACGTCCGCGTTTTTCACGTCCTCCATCATGCGTCGTCTCGCCATCTCCCGTTGAATAGACCTGATACGGCTCTTCACAAGAGGATCTCCCTCTGTTTGCTTGAACTCCTCCTTCACTTCCTGCTTCGTCATCTTAAGGTCTTGTTCAAACTCCCATTTCTGGTAGAGAAAATCCAGGATGGCAAGAACTGCTATGACATAGCAACTCCTGGTAACCACATCGAGAGACGTCTCTCCCATGAATCGCAGGATCTCGGCCTTCCCCTGGTACGCAAGTGCCAAGAGATGCCCCCTGTTTGCCTGAAGCGTGGAAAAGGCAGCCCACCCCACCACAAGAATTTTCCCGAGGGATTTTGCCAGTTCCACCAGCGACCGTTTGGAAAACATCCTTTTGGCACCTTCAATTGGACTGATTTTTGACGCTTTTGGTGCCAACGGCTCGACACTCCAGATGAACCCCGTCTGGGCGAAATTGGCGACAATGGCCACCACCGTCAACACCGCAAGCATAGGGAGTATCATGAAAAGAAAGGCCTCAAGATACTGGTGGAAAAAAGAGAGAACGGCAAAATCACTGTCCTTCATAAAGGGAACGGAAACAAAGGTTTTATGGATCAAATTCCCCAGGGAGAAGGTGAGGTGGTGCCCCGCAAAGGAGAGAAAAAGGATGCCCGCTCCCAGCACGGCCACGGAGGGAATTTCCCTGCTTTTCCCGACCTGGCCCTTTTTCCGGGCTTCTTCCCTCCTCTTTGGAGTTGCCGGTTCTGTCTTGTCTTGAAAAGGTTTCTCGGGCATACCTTAAACGTTGAACCCCTTCTTATTACATCAATTGAATCACGCCCATAAGGGTCTCTCCCATCTTCCTGACAAGCTCCACCAGGAATGGGGAAAGATTCAAAATGACCAGGGAAAACAGGATCATTCCCAAGAAAATATTGAGCGGAAGCCCGATCATGAGCACGTTTACCTGGGGCACGGTCCTCGCCACAATTCCCAGGGAAAGGTGAGAGAGAAAAAGGGCAACCATGATCGGGGCCGCCATCTTGAGTGCAATAAGAAACATGTCACTACTCACCCTTACCAGGGCGCCGACTACCGGCGTATCAAGATGGAAGCTGTCCGGCGGTACCTTGTAGAATGAAGCGGCCAGGGCACGAATGAACATGTGGTGCCCGTTGACTGAAAAAAAGATCAAAATGGTAAAGAGGTAGAGAAACTGGGATATGACGGTACTCTGTCCTCCCGTTTCCGGATCCATGGCACTCGCCATATTGAAACCCATCTGAAACCCCATGAATT
>JAFDGR010000127.1 GCA_019309145.1 Deltaproteobacteria bacterium
CCCTGCCAGCGCGAAAACGGGGTGGAATAGTAGCCTTTGTACGGTATGAACGCCTTTGTCAACATATCCTTTTCCTCCTTTATGGCTCATTTTTTTGAAATGTAATGTATGCTTCTTCCCGGGACGGCAACAATGGTTACCGCCTTCCGTATTCAAATCAGTCGCTCCATTTTCCATATTTACCCCGGAGAATACGGTGCAGGATCTTGCCTGTAGGCGTGCGCGGCATTTCGGTATCCTCTATAAAATCGATGCTTTTCGGGCGCTTGTATCCGGCAAGTTTCCCCCGGGTAAAATCCATGATCTCTTTCGCCAGGTCGTCGCTGGGCTCGTAGCCCTCGTGCAGGACGATCACCGCCTTGATGGCCTCTCCCCACTTCTCATCGGGCACCCCGATAACCGCGATATCTTTGACTGCCTCATGAGCACCCACGACACCTTCCACCTCTGACGGATAGACATTCTCGCCGCCCGTGATGATCATGTTGGCCTTTCGATCCACCAGCACGTAATAGCCGTCTTCATCCCGCCTGACCATATCACCGGCGGACGACCATCCCCCTTCAAAGGCCTCCTTTGTTTTCTCCGGCTCCTTCAGATATTCCTTGAACAGCATGGGGGTCCGGTAAAAAAGCTCTCCCACTTCGCCGTCCGGCACTTCATTCCGGTTTTCATCCAGGATCCTGATGCGATCCGTGCCAAAGATCTCCTTGCCGATGGAGCCCAGTTTCTTGAACTGGTCTTCGGGCCGCAGCAGGGTGACGAGGCCGCCCTCCGTGCTCCCATACGCCTCCCAGAGTTCAGCATTTTTGAAATAGTCCATGATGGCCAGTTTCAGGTCTTTCCTGGCAGGCGCCGAAGAGATCAGGAGCTGGCGTATGGAGGAGACATCGATGCTGTTCTTCACTTCGTCAGGCAGGGCGAGCAGCATAATATAGTGGGTGGGCACCAGGGAAGTATAGGTGATCTTGTATGTTTCTATGGTCCGCAGGAGATCCTCCGGATCAAAGCTCACCATGTTATAGACAAAGACCGGGGCCGTGACCAGGGTATAGGGGAACGAATAGAAAATAGAATTGACGTGGCACATGGGCATCACCAGCATCACCTTATCGGTGGGCAAAACCCCGACATTGATATTGCTCAGATAATACTGTGCCATGTAGCTTTCATGGGTCCTGACCACCCCTTTGGGTCTCCCGGTGGTTCCCGAGGTATACATGACGGTCCAGGTATCGGCCGCGTCCACCAGCAGGTCAGGCTCCTCCGGAGAGGACTTGGCCAGCAGCTCTTCATAGCCGATGTATCCTTCGGGGGCCGGCCCATCACCCAAATAAATATACCCATCCTCCGGGACGGGGAGCTTCTCCTTGATGCTATCAATCAACTCCACAAAAGGGGCCTCGACAATAAAGGCCTTACATTCCGAATGATTCACAATGTATTCGATATCAGGGCCGGCGAGCCTGAACATGATGGGGACGACGATCTGCCCTCCCTTTCCACAACTGGCATAGATATCCATCCACTCGCCCCGGTTATAAGCGATCACCGCGAAGGTATCCTTATGCCCGACCCCCATGTTGGTGAGGGCGTTGGCGAGCCTGCAGGAACGTTCATTCCAATCCCTGAAATTATATTCTCTTGTCTTATCCTGCCAGCCCAGCTTTTCCGGATAATTGAGGGCATTCATCTTGAGTACCGTGCCCATATGCATCCACTTGCTTATTGTCATTTCCCAAACCTCCTCACATGAATTTATCCATAAAACAAATCACTCTTGTCCAAAATCGGTGTTTCTGGCAAAGCAGGGGAACGGGATGTTCCCCTGCTTCCAGGCCTTAAATTGACAACCTGACGCTCAAACGACGATTTTGAGACTCTCCCTTGTTGAGATTATAGCATTACATTTCCATGGCAAAAAGGGCCGCGCCTACCGCTCCTGTCAACTGCGGGTGTTCGGGGACCAGGACATCCTTCCGGGTAATCTCCCGCACCATCTCCACGATATAGGGGTTGTGTTCCACTACGCCACCGGTCATGACAATCCTGTCCGTGAGCGAGTCCATTTCCATGACCCGTTTTATCACCGAGTAAAAAAGACCCTTGACGATATCCGCAACTTTTTCACCCTGCCTGATCTTTTCAAGGACCTCGGTTCCGGAAAAAACCGTGCAATAACTCCCCAGTTCCACCATATGCTCGGAAGTTCTTGCCAGGCCGTCCATTTCCTCCAGCGGAATGTCCAGCCTCATTGACATTTCTTCCAGGAACGCACCGGTGCCCGCCGCGCACTTGCGATTCATCTTGAAGTTTACGCGCCGGCCCTGCTCGTCCAACTTGATAATCTTGTTATCCTGCCCGCCGATATCTATGACGGTAATGGCAGTGGGAAAATAGTGGTACGCGCCCCGTCCATGGCAGCCGATTTCCGTCTTGGTATCATCCCGGAAGGAGACATTTTTCCTCCCATACCCGGTCGAGAGACACTTCCTGATGGATTCCCGGGATGTCTCCGCCATCTTCAGGGATTCTTCAAGGCAATCTTCCGCAGTCCTTTGAAAATCCGTTCCGGATTTCCTGACACAGAATCCCAGGAGATTTTTGTCCCCGCCCAAAACTGCAACCTTTGTCCGGGACGCTCCAACATCCACCCCCACAAAAACACCTTTGTTCATTGCTCCCAATTCGTCCCCGAAAAAAGATTTGACAGGATAATCTGAATATTATCTTTCATCCAGTTGTTCTATAAAGGCCTCGATATTGGTCTTTGCCTGCTCCTCCGAGTAACACCGCAAGTCGTTCAAATCACCGTTTATGGTAAGAACCGGAATACCTAACTTCTCGCTCAGCCTTTCGGGCATGCCGTAACGATTATTGGAGTTATTCGGGCAGGTCTTTGCGTCGTGAAACAGGATGCCGTCAAACCGAAATCTTTCGTAGCAATCCTTTATATATTGCTCCTTATAAGGCTCGTCCCGCACGATGAAGAGTTCGGTATAGGCCCGACCCATGCTCTCAAAAGGCTCTTCCGGATCAAGCTGATCAAATATCCAGCTGTTGCAATAGGTCGATGCCACCACACACGTCTTGAGAGAGGCGAATTGCTCGGACAGGGCACGGAGCTTGCCCCAGATCGGCATCCCTTCCCAGTAAATCCTGTGCCGCTCGCCGTCCACTGCCGCTATCCCTGACCGTATCCTTTCCTGCAGCTCAGCCAGGAGCAGTTCATAATAATCCACGGCCTCTTTGGTCCCGCGCGCCACCACCGCCGGTCCCATATGGATCGTCGCGTCAAAGAACGTCCACGGAGACGGAATCGCCGCCGCCGCCTCTAGGCATTCCCGCCAGAGCTCAGAGGTGCGCCTTGACAGGGCAACCGCCTCCTTGAATCGATCCATGTCAAATTTCTCGCCGCTTATCTCTTCGAGCGCCGGGATGAGGTCCTCTGTCTGCTTTGCAATATCCTGGATCTGATACTCACGGATCTGCCCGATATCCCGGTGGGTATGAATCCCAATGAGCGGAACGTTCAATTCCCTGGCATACCACGCAAACCAGTCCTGCACATCCCTGCACTGGTTTGTGTTGAATACCAGCACGTCGGGACGCGGTACCGATTCTATGTTGTACGCCCGGGTAAGCGGGGTCTTTTTCTGCAGATAGGACCCCACGTCGCTGGTGAGATATGAGCAAATGTCAGGCGAGTAACCAACCGCATTGGCATAGGGGATCAGTTCGGTCGCCATGCGTGTCGCGCCCAGCATTGCCCCGTGGTTCTCCGGGTAATAAACCAGGAACCCCATTCCCCTCAAGAGTTCAGCGGGACCCACACTGGTACACCACGCAATCTTTTTTGAGCCGGTCCTGGCAGCCTCATCCAGTTCATAGAAATGGTCGGCCATGATCTTCTTGAGGACTTTTCCCGCCTTGATCTCTTTTCTCGTGGTCTTCTTTTCCTCGCTCATCTATTTCCTCATTCCGCTTCCATCATCTTGGCGACCATCTCCGTGATGTCCATCACCTTGATCTTCCCGCGCTCACCCTTGGGAATGGCTTTGGCACCTTTTTTCAGATTATCCTTGCACGCAGCACATCCTGAAACAATAATCTCCGCCCCAACCGCCAGGGCATCCCGAACCCTTTCAGCAGCCATATCCGTTGCCATCTCGGGATTGTTGGCCTGAACGCCGCCTCCACCTCCGCAACAGCGGGCCTGGAGCCTGTTCCTTGCCATCTCCACATAATTGAGCCCGGGGATGTCCTTCAAGATGTTCCGGGGTTCCTCAAAGACCTTCAAGGCCCTTCCCAGGTCACAGGGGTCATGGTAGGTCACCTTCTTCCCGAGGTCTCCTTGAAAGGTAATCCTTCCTTCCTTGATCAGTTTCTCCAGGTAGTGCACGGAATGATAGACCTCAAGGCCCAGGTCCCCGACTTTGGGGTAGATCTTCTTAAAGGTCTTGTAACAGCCGGCACAGGGTGTCACCATCTCCTTTGCTCCGGTTGCCTTTATCTTTTCAATCATCATTTTTGCATGGTCTTCAAACTCATCAGATCCCATGAGAAACAGTGGAAAACCGCAGCAAACCTCTTCCATGCCCAAGGTGGTATAGTCGACATTCGCGGCGTCCAGGGGTTTCAGCAGACTCGGCACCATCTTCATGTCCAGATAACTGGGGACACATCCCATGAAAAGCAGGGTCTCGGCCTGTTTCTTCAGTTCCCCTTTCTGTGCTTTCTCCCGCAGCGCCGGAGGGTAAATCTGCACCCGGTCCTCTTTTGCGCTCGCAAAGACGTTCCCGGTCTTCCTGATATTGTCACGTACTCCCAATATAGCAGGAGTCGCAAATCCTTCCTTGTACAATTCCTTTCGTACCGCTTCCACGATCTCGTCCACCTTGATCTGGGCCGGGCAGAAATAGGTGCAGGCCTGACAGGTGGTACAACTGTAAAAGGCCTCGGCCAGCTCGGCCGAAGGTTCTATGGTCCCGTTCATGAAATAGAAGGCAAGCGCGTTGCGGCCGCGCGCGTTGCGGCCTTCCCGCTGGGTGACGCTGAACGTGGGACATCCCAGGCGGCAGAAACCGCAGTGGATACAGGCCAGGACCTCGTCATCAATTTCCTTCCCGAAACTCCTCACCCCTTCAGGATGTTCGAGGAGTGGTTTGAAGGCGAAGAAGTCATAGATTCCTGCCTTTTCGGACGGCTCATCCAGGGCCATCTTTCCGGGATTCAGGATATCATCCGGATCAAGTGCTTTTTTAATTTTTCGCATGACATCCATGGCAGGCCCGAGCTGCCGTTCAATATGGGGCGCGCGGGTAAGCCCGGTCCCGTGCTCCGCGCTCAAGGTACCCTTCATCTCGAGCGCTGTATCCACCAGCTCTTCCACGGCCTGGCTCAATCTCTCCCACTCATCCCGGTTTCGCACATCGGAAACGAACGTGGTATGCACGTTTCCATCACCCACATGCCCGAATGTCGCGATAATGACATCATATTTTACCGCTATTTCCTGTGCCCTGCGTATGGTTTCGGGAATATTTGTAGAAGGCACACCCAGGTCCTCGGCGATAGGAACCAACCTGTTTCCCGGTTTGATCCGGGAAAGGGTCGGAACCAGGCGGCCCCGGGCATGCATCATCTCCGCCCTGCGTGCCGGGTCATCGGACCACTCAAATTCCTCTACCTTGTATTTCTGGCAGATTTCCTTGATCCTTTGCATGTCCCGCACGACCACGTCCTTGGTACCGTCCGCCTCCATGATGAGCATTGCTTCGATCTTGCTCACATCTTTTCCCAGGGCCTCTTCCACCACCTTGAGGCTGAACTTGTCCATGATCTCGCACCCAGCCAGCCGGATGCCCGAGGTGGTGACCTCAGTCACGGCATCTCCCGCCGCGTTGAGATCATGAAATATGGCAAGGGCCATGGCAGCATATTCCGGCTTTGACTGCAGTTTTACAATGACTTCCGTTATGATTCCTAACGTCCCTTCGGAAGTACAGAACAAGTGCGTCAGGTCATATCCGAGAGAACTCTTTGGAGCAGTGGTTCCGGTATCGATAATGGTTCCATCAGCGAGTACTACCTTGAGCCCCTTGATATAATCCCGCGTGGTCCCGTATTTTACGGCCCGGTGCCCGCTGGCATTGGTTGACACCATCCCGCCGATGGTCGCCATGGCCTCACTGCCGGGGTTTGGGGGGAACATGAGGCCGTCTTTTGCCAGCCGCGCGTTCAGAGGCATGCACACTACGCCGGGCTCGAGCCGGGCGTAGAAGTTTTCCTTGTCTATTTCCAGGATGTTGTTCATGAGATGAAGATCCAGGAGCAACCCGCCCTTTACCGGCAAGACAGCACCGGTGACGCTGGTTCCAGTGCCCCGCGCCGTTACCGGAACCTTGTCACGGTGCGCGAGCTTCATGATGGCGGAGACCTGCTCTGTCGTCCTTGGAAAAATGACCGCGTCGGGGATCCCCTGGTGCACGGACATGTCCCTGGAGTAACAAAGGCATTCCACCCGCTCATCAAAAACGTTTTCCGGACCGACGATTTCCCTGATTTCGGAGATGATATCCATGGTTCGTCCTCCTTGTGATTGCGTCCCGGGCAATTGCCCGGGACAGAGGCAAATGAGATGATGAAGGCCGGCTGATTTCACCAAGTCTCGGTTCGTTAATAAGTGGCTACTATTTAGCTATAAAGTAACTATTTTATATACAGGCCATCTGAACATTGTCAAGTCAAAAGGCTGACCATTCCATTTCCTTTTTTTCCAGCGATCGGATCTCATCGCGGATACGGGCAGCCTCTTCGAACGCAAGTTTTTCAGCTGCTTGTTTCATCCGCGTCGTCAACTCATCAATGAGTGTTTCAATACTTTCCGGGGTCATGTATTCCTCTCCGGGTTCGGCTACAGCAGGAACGCTCACATAGTCGGCTTCATAAATGGATCCCAGGATGTCATCAATGTTTTTCCTGATGGTCTCCGGTGTAATATTGTTCGCCCGGTTATACTCCATCTGAATTTCCCGCCGACGGTTGCTTTCCTCAATGGCGCGCCTCATGGACGGCGTCATATGGTCCGCATACAGGATCACCTTTCCATGTACATTCCTCGCGGCCCTGCCGCACGTCTGGATCAGGGACCGCTCCGAGCGCAGGAATCCTTCCTTATCCGCATCAAGGATGGCAACAAGGGAAACCTCCGGCAGGTCCAGGCCCTCACGCAGGAGGTTGATGCCAACCAGCACGTCAAAGGCACCCAGGCGCAGGTCCCGTATGATCTCCATCCGCTCGATGGTCTTCACATCCGAATGGAGATAGCGGACATTGAGGCCCAGGTCGGCATAGTACTCCGTGAGGCTCTCGGCCATGTTTTTTGTAAGCGTGGTTACGAGCGTCCGTTCCCCTCTCTCGATCCGGTCGCGGATCAGGCCGATCAGGTCATCTACCTGGTTCGAGGCGGGCCGCACTTCTATTTCCGGATCAATGAGCCCGGTGGGCCGGATGATCTGCTCGGTAACCCGCTGTGCCATTTCCAGTTCATACGGGCCGGGCGTGGCGGACACGTAGATGGTCTGCTTGACCCTGCTCACGAACTCCTCGAAGGTCAGCGGCCGGTTGTCCAGGGCCGACGGGAGCCGGAACCCGTGCCGAACCAGCGTCTCTTTCCGGGATCGGTCGCCCCGGTACATCCCGTTCAGTTGTGGGATGGTAATATGACTCTCATCGATCATCACGAGAAAATCCTTCGGGAAATAATCCAGCAGGGTGGGCGGCGGTTCCCCGGGGTTCCGCCCGGTCAGATGACGGGAATAATTTTCAATGCCATGGCAATAGCCCATCTCCATCATCATTTCCAGGTCAAAGCGTGTCCTTTCTTCTATACGCTGGGCCTCCAGCAACAGATTGTTTTCCCGAAAAAACCTGATCCGCTCATCCAGTTCCTCCCTGATCTGCCTGATGGCCCGCTCACGGATCTCCACGCTCGTCACATAGTGGCTGGCAGGATACACGGTCACCCGGTTCAGGTTTCCAAGAACTTTCGCAGTTAGGGGATCTATTTCCTGAATGGTTTCCACCGTGTCTCCGAAAAAACAGATTCGCAAAGCGCGGTCCTCTTCGTGTACCGGATAGATATCCAGGACATCACCCCTCGCTCGGAACCGGCCCCGGTAGAAATCATAGTCACCCCGTTCGTAATGGATTTCCACCAGCTTCCGGATAGCATCCTCCCGGGAAAGGGTGCTCTCTTTTTCCACGTACAGAAGCATGTTGTGATAGGCCTCGGGCGATCCCAGGCCGTAAATACAGGAAACGCTCGCGACGATGATCACGTCCTCGCGATCCAGGAGCGATCGCGTGGCCGCATGCCGCATCTTGTCAATCTGTTCGTTGATGTGAGCGTCTTTCTGGATATAGGTATCTGTCTGGGGGATGTAGGCTTCAGGCTGGTAATAATCGTAGTAGCTGACAAAATACTCGACGGCGTTGTCCGGAAAGAGGCCCTTCAACTCCCCGTAAAGCTGGGCCGCCAGGGTCTTATTCGGCGCGATGATCAGGGTAGGTTTCTGGACCCGGGCAATGACCTGGGCCATGGTAAAGGTTTTTCCGGAACCCGTGACTCCCAGCAGCACTTGATGAGAAAGCCCTTTCAAAACACCTTCTGAAAGGGCTTCAATGGCATCCGGCTGATCACCGCAAGGAGTCAAATCGGTTTTGAGGTCAAACATCCCATCTCCAGGTGGTTCCCTGGGGGCCATCTTCAAGGACAATTCCCTGTTCTTTTAAGCGATCGCGGATGACGTCTGCCCGAGCCCAGTCCTTTCTCGCTCTCGCTTCCGATCTTGCATCCACCATTTTCTGAATTTCTTCAGGGTCTAATCTCCCGGCCGCGTCTGAAATCTGTTCGAAAAAAAGATCCGGTTCGGTCTGGAGAAGACCGAGGACAGTGCCCGCTCTATGCAACTGTTCGCGCTCATGAAGGAGCGTTGTCCGCGTGGCCTTGTCCAGGTCACCTTTCAATCCTTCCATGATCTTGTTGAGGTCCCGCACTTTTTCAAACAGGAGACCCACCGCTCCCGCGGTATTGAGATCATCATCCATGACCCGCACGAACTCGGTAAGAAATGGTTCCTGCGGGTCCCCGAAAAGTACGGCTTCCTGGGAGTCTTCATCTTTTTTGAACGGTCCCACCAGCTCTTCCAGCTTCTTTAAGGCCCGGTAAACCCTGACCAGTCCTGTCTGGAGTGCCCGTACCGCACTCTCGGAAAAATCAAGAGGGCTCCGGTAATGCTTTGACAACAGAAACAGGCGCAGGACCTCGGGGTGATATTGGGTAAGGGCGTCACGGATGGTCAGAAAATTTCCCAGAGATTTTGACATCTTTTCTGATTCCACGGTCACAAATCCGTTGTGTACCCAGTATCTTGCGAACTGCCCGCCGTTTGCGCAAATGGACTGGGCCCGTTCATTCTCGTGATGGGGGAAAAGCAGGTCCTTTCCCCCTCCGTGGATATCAAAGGTCACACCAAGAAAATGGTTGCTCATCACGGAACACTCCAGGTGCCATCCCGGACGTCCTTCTCCCCAGGGGCTCGTCCACTTTGGTTCACCCGGCTTGGCCTCTTTCCACAGCACAAAATCCATGGGGTGGCGCTTTTTCTCATCAACGGCAATACGGCTTCCCGCCTGCATGTCCTCCAGTTTCCGCCCTGAAAGTTCACCATACCCGGCATACTTTTCCACGGAGAAAAACACGTTCTTTCCCACCACATAGGCAACACCCTTCTCAATCAACGTGGTGATCATCTCGATCATGCCGTCGATGTGTTCCGTGGCCCGTGGTTCTTTGTCGGCGTTCAGGACGCCGATCCTTTCCATATCCTCGTAAAAGGCTGCAATATATTCCTGGGCGATCTCGTCAGTAGATTTTCCTGTCTGGTTGGCCTTCTGGATAATCTTGTCGTCCACGTCCGTGAAATTCCGGACATACATCACCTGGAAACCCCTGGCCCGAAGGTACCGTACCAGGACATCAAACACGATTGCCGAACGCGCATGGCCGATATGACACAGGTCATAGACCGTGACCCCGCACACATACAGCCCCACCTCATTTTCCCGTAAGGGGTGGAAATCTTCCTTTTTCCGCGTGGCAGTATTGTAGAGTCTCAACACCAAATCTTGTCTCCTTCTTTCCTCCGCCCGGGACCCGGTTTCAGGTCTCCCGCACCAGACTGACCACGGCAAAGGCCTCCATGCCTTCTTCCTTCCCGCAGAACCCCATTCCCTCGGTGGTGGTCGCCTTAATATTCACTTGCCCGGGATCAGCTTGCAGAGCCCCGGCGATTTTTTCCCGCATCGTAGTGAAGTGGGAAGACAGCCGCGGGCTCTGCGCCACGATGGTAGCATCGATGTTATTCACCCGAAAATCATTCGCATGCATCCTCTCACGCACTTCACCCAGCAATGAAATACTGCTGGCTCCCCGGTATGCCGGATCGGTATCGGGAAAAAGCATGCCGATGTCTCCCAGGCCCAGTGCCCCCAGTATGGCATCCATGATAGCGTGGGTAAGCACGTCTGCGTCGGAATGGCCGGCCAGTCCCCGGGGGCTCCTGACCTCCACACCACCCAGGATCAGTTTCCGGTCCTCAACCAGG
>JAFDGR010000128.1 GCA_019309145.1 Deltaproteobacteria bacterium
CATGCGTTTTACAATGTCAATCCCATCCGGCGTCTTGAGATTCACCCGGATGGAACGCTTTCCCCGGTCAAAAGGATTCTTCGGCAGGACATTGGGGATCTCAGGACCTCCTTTGGAAAGGCGATCCACCACCACCACGTCCGCCCCGAAATCACTCAGGATCATCCCGCAATAAGGTGACGGCGCCAGTCCGGCCATCTCAATAACCTTGACTCCACTCAACGGTCTCCCGATGTCGCTCCTGATCTCTCCTTTTTCGCCCATTTGCACCTCCTCCGTTCCAGGCGGTTACAGGTTGATGAGGCTAACCTGAAGGCTCATAAACGAAATGCCTACAGCCTATCCACCTCTGTAGCTTGTGGGGCAGATGATATTGGATGAATATGCTCATGTCAATGATGTGGCTTTTCTTTTACCTCCTCTCATGGTATTCTTTTTTCGTCATGTGAAACCCGGAGCGATCCTTCCCCGTACATTGTATTTGCTGGAGGCCATCTCTATGGATAAAACAGGTTGCGAAGGACTGGAAAAGAGAATCAAGGAACTCGAACAATCGGAGAAAACCCTCCGGGCCATTCTCTCTGCGACGCCCACGGGCATCGGTGTCGTGGAAAACCGGGTGATGAAGTGGCATAACCGGGCAATGAGTGAGATGCTGGGATACGCTTCAGAAGAACTCCACGGCAAGAACGCCCGGATGCTCTATGCCACCGACGAAGAATTTAGCCTGGTCGGAAAGGCCATTGCCTCCCTTGGCCCCGACAACAAGACCTCCGCGATTGAAACCAGGTGGGTGCGCAAGGATGGATCCATATTCGATTGCCTTATCCGATATGCACTTCTGGATCCTGAATCCACAGAGGATGCGGTTGTTGCCATTGTGGAGGATATCACCGACCGCAAACGCGCTGAAAAGGCCCTCCGGCAAAGCGAGGAACGATACCGCTCTTTGGTGGAAAACACCCTTGACGGATATTTCATCTCTGAAATTCCCTCCTTCCGGATCCTGTTCGTGAATCAGCGGGCCTGTGATCTTTTCGGCTATACTATGGAAGAAGCCCTCAATCTCTCTCTCTGGGATACGATTGTTCCGGAAGACCATACCCTCATTCAAGAGCGTTTGAAGAAAAGGATGGAAAAGGAAAGGCTGGAGCAGGAGAGTACTTTTTATATGGGAAAGCGCAAAGACGGCTCCACATTTCGGGCGGAAGTTGCTTCATCCATCGTGATGTTCCAGGAACAGCCGGCTCTCCAGGGAATCATCAAGGATGTTACCGAACAGAAAAGACTGGAGCAACAGCTTCAGCAGGCCCAGAAAATGGAGGCCATCGGGACCCTGGCCGGCGGTGTTGCCCACGATTTCAACAACCTTCTCCAGGCCATTCTCGGGTACACCCAGATCCTTACCATGGGAAAACACGAAAACGATCCGGAACTTATGAAGCTCGAACAGATAGAAAAATCCGCCATGAGGGCGAGTGAACTGACCCAGCAGCTCCTTGCCTTCAGCCGGAAGGTGGAAAGCAAGCTGCGGCCTGTTGACCTCAATCTGGAGGTCAAGCAGGTGCAGAAGCTCCTCAAGAGGACCATCCCCAAGATGATCAGCATTGAGCTGCATCTGCAGGAGGACCTCCAGGTGGTCAATGCTGATCCCGCACAGGTGGAACAGGTCATGATGAACCTGGCGGTGAACGCCAGGGATGCCATGCCGGAAGGGGGAAAGCTTATTATTGAGACCGAAAACGTGCTCTTCGACGAGCAGTACTGCAAGACGCATCCTGGAGCAGTGCCGGGGCAGTATGTGTGCCTGAGCATCACGGATACAGGACACGGTATGGACCAGGCAACCGTGGACCACATTTTTGAACCTTTTTACACCACCAAGGAAGTGGGAAAGGGCACGGGGCTGGGTCTTTCCATGGTCTACGGCATCGTGAAAAGCCACCGTGGCTACATCATGTGTTACAGTGAACCCGGTGAGGGGACCACGTTCAAGATCTATCTTCCCGCCGTGGAAAGTGAGAGCCGAGAGCAAAAGGCCGAGCCTGAAAAAGAAGCAGAAATCAAGGGGGGCGAAGAGACCATCCTCCTGGTGGATGATGAAGAGCTCTTGCGAGACATTGGCAAGGAAATTCTGGAGGAATTCGGCTATACCGTGTGCACTGCTTCAGATGGTGAAACGGCTCTCAAACAGTACTCAGAAAAAAAAGACGAGATCTCTCTCGTCATCCTGGATCTCATGATGCCGGTGATGGGAGGAAAACAATGCCTGGAACAGATCCTTGCCATGGATCCCGACGCAAAGGTGGTCATCGCGAGCGGGTACTCGGTAAACGGGCCCACGAGGACTACTCTTGAAGCGGGGGCCATGGGTTTTATCAAAAAGCCCTTCGAGCTGAAACAGATGCTCAAGGTAGTGAGAGAAGTCCTGGACCAGGGGAAACCATAAGCCTCCCGCTGCAATAATACAGACATCACGGGAAAAGCTTCATCCGGAGACGCTGAAAGAGCATTTGCCTTTTCCCCGCCAGGATAAGCAGGAGCCCCAGCAGGGTTTGTTCCATGCCTCCCGCGTATGACCACAACCATTCCTGAAACCCGAAAACAACGGCTGTTCCCACAAGCGGTCCCAGGGGATTTCTCAACCCTCCCACCATGGCCATGGCCACGGGCAGCAAAGATACCCGGAGGCCGAAGACCGTCGAAGGAATCAGGTATCCTTCTCCCATCATGAAAAGTCCTCCTCCCAGGGTGAGGAGGGATGCGCTCAAGGCATAAATCTTCCCCATGGTGAACCGGGCAGGAACTCCCACGGCCTCTGCCCGCGCAGGATCCGACCCGGTAAGTTCGAGGTGATAACCAAGGCGCAAATGAGGCAGGAGCAACCCGATAGCCATTGCGCTGCAACAAAGGAAAAGCAGGCAGAAAAAGGCCCCGTGGAGCTGACCGTTCATTGGAACGGAGAGCCCGTCGGTGCCCCCGGTGATATTCCGGAGCATGTTTGTGGCTGAGAAACACACGTAGACGAGCGCAAGCGTCGCAATGGCGAATGCCTCCTTGCCCAGCCTGAAAAGAAGGGGCCCTAACACCCCTGATACGACCACTCCCATGCACGCCGCAAGGATGAGTGACAGCCACCAGGGAAGCCCCACCTGTACCAGCAGACCCGAAGCATACGCCCCGATCCCCACAAAAACGCCCTGTCCCAGGTTCAGATAGCCCGCTTGCCCTGCCTGGAGCGAGATACACTGGGAAAGAAGGAAATAAAAAAGAAAGGCCATCAGTGTCCTGACCTGGTAAGAACCGGAAAAAGCCGGAACAAGCGCAAGCACCGGGAAGACGGTGATGAATACCCATTGCCGTTTCCGGAAGGAACGCATCATTGAGTCTCCGCGCCGCCTCGGGGTACAATCTCTTTCTTGAATTCCCGGCCTACGGCAGCCAGGCCCCCGGGACTCATGATCAGCAGAAGAGCCAGGCCAGTGTAAGGAATGATCGCCTGCATTTCTGCGTTTCCCCAGAATCCTGCCAGAACTTCCAGACTCCCCAGGAAAATGGCCGCCGGCAGGACAAAACTCAAGCTGCCCATTCCCCCGAGGATCACCACAAAAAGGGCCTTCAAGGAGAGAGGAATACCGTCATGGGCGGTCATGGGATAGACCCCTGCATAAAGAGCCCCTGCCAGGGCCGCGACGCCCGACCCCAGGGAAAAAACCGCCAGGGATATTCTGCCAATGGGAACGCCTGCCAGGATCGCTCCCTTCCTATCCTGGATGGAAGCCCGCACCATGTACCCGAAATCCGTTTTGAAAAGGAGCATCGTGAACCCCAGGAATCCGGTCACGACCAATCCAAAGAGGACCAGTTTATACGTGGAAAAAGACACCCCGAATAATGCGACGGTGGAGGGGGGAAGGGACAGCGCAAAAGAGCCTGCTGGTCCCCACCTGTTCACCACGTCTTCAACAACGAGGGTAACCCCCAGGGTCACCAGCAGGGAAGTCGTGACGGATTCTTCTTCCTGCGGGTCCTCCTCGTACGCCACATCTGCCGAAGAGAGCCCCCATTGCCACAGGAGAGCGCCCAGGGCAATGGATACGAGCAGGAGGGCGGGGCCTGCCAAAAAAAGGCCAATGCCCCTGGAACCGGCCAGCCCGCACGCCAATGCACCGCCCAGCACCATAAAGGCCCCGTGCGCCAGGTTCAGGACCCGCATGACCCCGAAGATCAGCGCCATTCCCATGGCGCCCATCCCGTAAATCCCCCCCAGGAGGAGACACGAAAAAATCAGGTCTACCGTACTGTGCAAGGATCACAGGCCTCCTGAGGGATAGATATGGTTCGCCGTAGCCCGCGCGGGCGGCCAGATAATCCGGTACCTGCCGTCCTGGATCTGACTCGGATAGGTATTGATCTCCCCATAACCGGTTTCATGAAACCGGTCCACCCCGCAGAGGGTCCTGAATGTTCCTGCCTTCAGGGCCTTCATGACGTGCGCTTTATCCATTGTTCCCGCCCTTTCAAACACCGCCTTAATGATCTGAAAAGCACACATGTAGGCCGGGGCCCATGGATAGTCATCCGCCTGAATCTTCGCGGTTTTCAGAATTTTCATAAATGTCTTCTCACCGGCCAGCCCCATCCCGGCAGACCAGTAACTCTGTCCCACGACGCCTTCCGCTCTCCTGCCGAGCGCCCTCCGGAACACGCCGCTGTGATGAATACAGTGGAATTCCTTTGCCCGAAGGCCTTTTTCCCGGGCCTGTTTCATGAATGAGATGGCAAGGGGTATGTTCGATGAGACATAGACAATGTCTGCCCCGGCCTTTTTCAGCCGGGCAATGAGCCCCGTGAAATCGTGGGCATCCGGGGGCACAATCTCGGCCATCCGCACCTCCAGACCCGCTTTTTCGGCAAGGTCCCTGGATCCCTTGTATACCCCTCGCGGGTGCATGGTGTCTTCCACCACAAAGGCCACACTACGGGCCTTCCCTTCCTCCTTTACCATGTCCCAATAGCGATAGGTGTACCGCGGTGCCAGGTCGATCACGCCTGCAACCCAGGCGAACCCGCGATTGTAAATCTTGGGCGAGTTGGCGCACACCGCCAGAAAGGGAATGCCGCTTTTTTCCGCCGGGATCGTTGCCGCGAATGTCAGGGGGCTGGAGTACGGACCCACAAGGAAATCCACCCCGTCTTTCTGGATAAGCCTTTCATAATACCGGGTGACCACCGGCACCCGGCTCTGGTCATCATAGAGAACAACGTCGACAGGGACCTTTTTCCCCTTTCCTTTCAGAAAAATCCCGCCGTCACGGTTCACCTGGTCCGCCCATGCCTTGAAAAGTCTCCTGAAAGGACCCACTTCCGTGGCAAAATGGCCCGTGGCCGAGACGGTCGCCCCGATGCGAATGCGGTTCCCCTTTGCCCATACCGGGGGCCACCCGCTCCAACAAAAGGCAATGAAGATAATAATCAGTTTGAGCCATTTTCTTCCTTTTCCTCGGAGCATTGTATATCCCCTCCTTTCACAAAAAAAGCCATCCGGACCGAGTCTGGATGGCTTTCACCTAAGGCATTACTCGAAGAGAACCCGCATTGCGGATTTTATGAACAGCTTTTCAGGGAAACATAGGATAAAACAGGTCTACTGTCAAGCGGGTTTCCAGCTCCAGGGAGTTGACAGAATCCGTCGGTTCCATAACAATGGGCACAAGCTGGACAAACTTCCCGAACCCCGGAGGACATCATGACATTCTGGCCCATAGTGGTAGCGCTTCTTGTCGGCTTCGTGCTGGGACTGGCTGTAGCCCTTCTCCTGAGAATAATTCAGGCCAAAACCGCCCGGGAGCTTGCGTCCGAGCTCTTCGTGGAGAGCGAAACACAGCGAAAAGCCGGGATGGAAGCTGTGCTTGCCGATATGAAAGCCAGCTTCGGAAGCCTCTCCCTCGATGCCCTCCAGAAAAGCACAGAGGAATTCCTCAAGCTTGCAAAATCCAGGCTCGATGCTGAACGGGAATCAACCCTTCATGACCTGGATGCCAAGAAAGGATTGATTGACCAGCAACTGGCACGCATGGGGAGCGAACTGGAAAAAGTATCTCGCCTGGTCCAGGATCTGGAAAAGGATCGGGTGCAGAAATTCGGGGAACTCACGAACCAGCTCAAGTCTGCGAGCGAACAGACGACCGCCTTGATTGAGACGACCAATACCCTGCGTGAAGCCCTCTCCAGTACCCAGAGCAGGGGCCAGTGGGGTGAACGCATGGCCGAAGACGTTCTCCGTCTTGCGGGATTTATCGAGGGGGTGAATTATGTGAAGCAAAAGGCGGTGGAAGGGGTGGGCACCCGGCCGGATTTCACCTTTCTCCTGCCCCGGGACCTCAAACTGAACATGGACGTCAAATTTCCCCTGGACAACTACGTCCGGTTTCTCGAAACAGAATCCGACCTTGAGAAATCAAAGTACCGCAACGATTTTCTCCGGGACGTGAAGGCCCGCGTCAAGGAAATCACCACCCGGGACTACATCAATCCCCAGCAGAACACCCTGGATTATGTCCTGCTCTTCATCCCCAATGAGCAGGTCTACGCGTTCATACACGAGCAGGACAGTACCATCCTGGACAACAGCATCAGGAACAAGGTCATCCCGTGCTCCCCCCTGACCCTTTTCGCCGTCCTGGCGGTTATCCGGCAGGCCATCGATAACTTCGCCCTGGAGCAGACCTCCACCGAGATCCTTTCCCTCCTGGGCGCATTCAAGAAACAGTGGGAAAATTTCACGAAAAAAATGGAAGTCCTGGGGAAGAGGATCAGTGAAAGCCAGAAGGAATACGAGGCCCTGATGACCACCAGGCGCCGTCAGCTCGAAAGACCGCTGAACAAGATCGAGGAACTCCGGGAACTCCGCCGCATCTCCCCCTCTCCGGAAGAAGAAGACGAAGATCTAAGTTAACCCGCTTCCTGGAAACCGGTTTATTCTGATGCTGTTTCCCAGGATGAATAATGCGAGCAGGGAACCGGCATATTCCCTCTGCTACGTTCGCTTCGCCCTCCATGGCTCCGCTCACTGCGGATGTCGGCCCTTCCACTGTCCTGTTCCAGGGCCGACATGACGCCGCCTCGGGAACATCCCGTTCCCCTGCTTTCCAAACAGAATCCGTTTTGGAAAAATCTAAAGGACAAACAGGAATGCTTTCTTTCCATACAAGCCTCTCAGCACCGTCTCGCACAATATGATGTCATTGAAAATCGTCGATCAATGCACACGGAGAGAGGGACACGGGGATCTTTTTGCAGGCACGAAAAGATTACATTCCCAGACGGTTGTGCCCATCCGGGGCCAGGCGTGCCGGCGCGTTTGCAGGGACTTCACTGAACAGGCAGGGCATGAACAAGAACTGATGTGGCCCCCGGACGCCTTGCTGAGCAACGCGGTAAAACGTCAGTGTGACGAGCCCATCGTGCTCGCAAAAAGATTGCTGTGGCCCTCTCTACGCTTCTTTCTTGAATTGATGCTGCACAATGGCGTCTGTGAGGGAAGCAATGGTGTAGGCCGGCGGGATGATATCCACATGCATCCCGAACCCTTCGGCGGTCTTCGCGGTAATGGGACCGATGCAGGCCACGGAAACAACCTCCATCCATTCCTTGACCTCCTCTTCCCTTCCCTTGAACATCTCCATGAAATTGCTCACGGTAGAGGAACTGGTGAAGGTCACCATGTGGATCTCCTTGCGCTGAAACATCTCCGCCACCCGATCCACGTCATGATCGGGCCTGACGGTCCGGTACGCGGGGACCACATCCACCTCCGCGCCCATTTCCCGCAATGCTTCCGGCAGGATCTCCCGGGCCTTGACCGCCCGCGGGATCAGGATTTTTCTTCCCTTGAGGCCGAATCCGGCAAGGCCTTCCACCACGGCCTCGGCCCGGTATTCCTCCGGAACCAGATCGGGTTTTATCCCCCTGGCAGACCACACCCCGGCCGTCCTTGGGCCGATGGCCCCTATCCTGATTCCCTTGAGCTCCCGGACGTCCTTTCCCGCGGCTTCTAACCGATCGAGAAAATATTTCACCCCGTTGACCGAGGTAAACAGCAGCCAGTCATAATGGGACAATTGCCTGATGGCCGCATCCAGGGGCTCCCAGCTCTCGGGCGGCACCACCTCGATGGTGGGGAATTGGACGCACTCCGCGCCAAGCCGGGAGAGCCTCTCCAGGAAGCCGCTTGCCTGTTCCCTGGCCCTGGTCACCACAATACGTCTCCCAAAAAGCGGCCTTTTCTCGAACCATTCCAGCTTTTCCCGCAACCCCACGACTTCTCCCACCACGATAATGGCCGGCGGCTTTATCCCGGCCTCGTCGGCAACCCTGGCGATCGATGCAAGACTGCCCACCACGGTCTTCTGCGCAGGACCGGTCCCGCGACGAATCACGGCCGCCGGTGTCTCCGGGCTCCTCCCGTATTCTATCAGCCTCGCCGCGATGGCAGTGAGGTTCCCCACACCCATCAGGAATACGAGGGTTCCCGCGCCGGTTGCCAGTTTGTCCCACGCGATATTGGATTGCTCTTTTTTCGGGTCTTCGTGCCCGGTGATGAATGCCACGGTAGCCGTGTGGTCGCGGTGGGTGAGGGGGATACCGGCATAGGCGGGCACGGCGATGGCCGAGGTAATGCCGGGCACCACCTCGAAATCAACACCGGCCGCCACCAGTTCCTCGGCTTCTTCTCCGCCTCTTCCGAAGATAAAGGGGTCTCCGCCCTTGAGCCTGACAACGGTCTTTCCCTGCCGGGCATGTTCCACGACCAGGGTATTGATCTCTTCCTGGCTGGCCGTGTGACGCCCGCCCTGTTTCCCCACGTAGATGACTTCAGCTCCCTTGCGGGCATAGCTCAGAAAGACGGGGTTCGCGAGGAAATCATAGATCACCACGTCGGCCCGGGAAAGACACTCCCGCCCCTTGATGGTCAGAAGGCCCGGATCTCCCGGTCCTGCGCCGACCAGGTATACTTTACCTTTTTTCATCTCTTCCATAGACACGTCCCAGGATTTCTCCCGCGCCCGCGGCAATGAGTCGCTCGGCCAGAGAAACGCCCATTTCCTGCGCCTGTTCCTTTGTTCCCCGTATCTCATCGCGGAGCAGCCGGGATCCGTCCAGCTCCGCCACCATTCCCTCGAAGACCAGCTCTTCTTTGTGAAGCCGTGCAAAACCGGCAATCGGTACCTGGCATCCCCCCTCCAGCCTCTGCAGAAAGGCCCTTTCAGCCCGCACCGCCCATTCAGTGGGAGCGTGATTCAGGGGAGACAGGAGATCGATGACCGCATCGTTGTCCTCCCTTACTTCCAGTCCCAGGGCACCCTGCCCGATGGCGGGCAGGACCACCTCTGTGGGCAGTACCTGGCTGATTTCCTCCCCGAGTCCCAACCGGGTCATACCCGCCGCCGCCAGAATCACGGCGTCGAACGCTCCCTTGCGCAGTTTTTTCAACCTCGTGTCCACATTCCCGCGCAGGGGAAGGATCACAAGGTCAGGCCTCTGATGCAGGGCCTGGGCGGCCCTCCTGAGGCTGCTGGTGCCAAGTCGCCCGCGGTGCGGTATCCCGGCCAGGGGGATATCACCATTTGAAACCAGCACATCGTGGGGGTCTTCCCGTTCCGGGTAAGCGGTCAACACGAGGCCTTCCGGCAATGCAGCGGGAACATCCTTCATGCTGTGCACGGCCAGATCAATTCTTCCCGCAAGGAGCGCTTCCTCGATCTCCTTTACGAAGAGGCCTTTCCCCCCGATCTTGCTGAGCGGGGAATCCAGGATTTTGTCCCCCTTGGTCTTGATCCTGACCAGTTCCACCTCCACAGAAGGATGGTGCTCCCTGAGCCTGTCCCGGACCCATGCACACTGCACAATGGCCAGCCTGCTTCCTCTCGTCCCGATCCTGATCTTCATATCCCTGTTTGTGTTTCCCTCTTGTCGCGTTCCAGGAGGAAGCGCACCATCTCCAGGTCCAGAGGAGTTGTCACCTTGATATTTCTTTCCGAGCCGCGGACTATTTTCACCGGGACACCCAGTCTTTCCACCAAGGCCGCGTCATCCGTCGCTTCGGGCCATGCTTCACGCCAAGCGCGGTCATGGGCCTCGTGTATTATGCTCCAGGAAAATGCCTGGGGAGTCTGAACAAGCCAGATCCCGGACCTGTCCAGTGTCCTGACGACCAGGGCACTCTCGTCCGCCTCCTTCACCGTCTCCCTGGCCGGCAGGCCGGCAACCGCAGCACCGTGCTCCCGAGCCGCCAGGACAACCTCCTCCAGGAGTTTGCCTTCTACCAGGGGGCGCACCCCATCATGGATCACCACCAGGCCGAAATCCTCTCCTGCCGCCTCAAGCCCCAGGCGCACCGAATCCTGCCGTCGATCACCCCCCGGGATCACCTTCATGACCTTCTGCAACCGGTAGCGTTCCACGATATCCCTGCGGCAGCGTTCCAGGTCCTCTTTTGGGGCGACCACGA
>JAFDGR010000129.1 GCA_019309145.1 Deltaproteobacteria bacterium
CAAACTATACGTTCGAGCGCTTTGTGGTTGGGCGCTCCAATGAATTCGCCTACTCAGCATCGAAAGCCCTTGCCGAGGGAGGAGCATGGAACTACCATTCCCTTCTTATGCTCGCCAACACGGGCCTGGGAAAAAGTCATCTTTCCCAAGCCGTTGGCAATGCTATTTTGAACCAGAATCCCTCCAGCCGCATTTACTACATTACCGCGGAAGATTTCACCAACGAGATGATCTATTCACTGAAACAGGGCCGCATTGAGGCATTCAAAAACAAATACCGGCACTCCTGTGACGTCCTCCTCCTCGAGGAGGTCCATTTCCTCAGCGGAAAGGAGAAAACCCAGCTCGAACTTGGTTACACCCTTGATGTCCTGGCCAATGAAAACAAGAAGATTATTTTTACCAGCTCGCTGGCTCCGAAAGACATCCCCCATATGTCCAGGGAGTTAACTTCCCGCCTTACCTCAGGGCTCATCACATCCATCGGCAAACCAGACTATGAAACACGCGTGAAAATCCTCACCAGGAAGGCCCTGGAGCTGCAGCTCGTCCTTTCAGATGACATTCTTTCCCTTTTGGCCCGCAATCTCAATTATGATGTGCGCCAGATGGAAAGTGCTCTCAAGTGCCTCAAGGCCAAGAGTGAACTCTTGCAGGCCAGAATCGACCTTGACCTTGCAAAGGAAGTGCTTGGGTGTCTCGTCTCTCCTGATCGGACCATCGGACTGAAAGACATAGAAAAACTGGTCTCCAGGTATTATAGAATCGATCCTGAGATGTTGCGATCAAATTCAAGAAAAAAAATCCATGCCTATCCCCGCAACGTGTATCTCTATCTCTGCAGGCAGCATACTGACGAAACGCTTGAAAATATCGCGAACTCCGTCAAAAGAAGCCATTCAACGACGCTTTACGCGTCTGAGGTCATTGATCGCAAGATAAAAACAGACGCCCAGGTCAGGAACCAGATCCGGTTCCTCAACCAGAAACTCGACGAGATGAAAAAATGAGCCCCCAAGAGGAATCGTCGTTCAAAAAAATATGCCTGTGGTTCCTTATCGGTGCCTGTTTTCTCCTGGCCGGTTATCTTTCCTTCATTTCCGTCTTATCCATCCTGATCGGGCTACGGTCGGCTTCCCAGCCAGGCTTCTGGGTACCCATCCTCGCGGGGACCGCCTGCCTCATTCCCGTTCTCTGGGCGCTCATCCGGATCACGAAGCTGCTCCTGGCCCAGATGGCTGAAGAAGGTATTGTCAGGCTGTAACCCGGGTTTTAAAGTTCGTCCTGCTCATAAAAGGATCGAAGAAAGGCTTCGTCTTTGGGTGAGAGATTGAATCTCGCCGCCCCTTCTTCGATCAGCCGGGAAAGAGAAGCCTGGTCATCTTCCTTTCGCTTCTCGGAAATCCATTTGACCGCCTGTCTCACTTTCTCTCCTTTTGGTTGAATGGTGGCCATTGCAATATCCTCCTTTGTTGGCAATCATGGTAACTATCCAGGTTGCTTCGACTATGGCCTGAGCAGTTACAAATCACGAGCGCTTAAGCCTTGCCGGCCGCTCCCGCGTGCACGTTTTCCCAATTCAAGCAATCTGGTGGCCTATCACCTCTGAGGCCGGCCAGGAGGTTCTCCACGGCCTTGAGGGCCATCCTGGTCCTGGTTTCAACCGTTGCGCTCCCAATATGAGGAAGCAGGACAACGTTGTCGAGGTTTTTGAACCCCGGGGTAAGGTCAGGCTCCTGTTCATAGACGTCCAGACCGGCTCCTGCTATCGTTCCTTTTTCCAATGCCGCGAGCAGGGCCTTTTCATCCACCACCGGGCCCCGTGAGGTATTGATCAAATAAGCGGACGTTCGCATCATTGCCAATTCTCTTGCTCCCACGAGATGGTGTGTATCAGGTGTCAGCGGAACATGCAAGCTTACAAAATCAGCGCGGGAAAGCAGGATGTCCATGTCACAATAGGTTGCTCCCAGTTCCTTTTCCTGTTCCGGGCTGAGTTTCGTGCGGGTATGATAAAAAACCTTCATATCAAACCCTCTTGCCCGCCTGGCAACGGCCTTCCCGATTCTCCCGAGCCCGATAATTCCCAGTGTTTTCCTGGAAACTTCATGGCCCAGGAAATACATTGGGGCCCAGAACCTGAATCCTCCCTCCCTTGTCATGTGATCTCCTTCCACCAGACGACGCGCAACGGCAAGGATCAAGGCAAAGGCAAGGTCCGCAGTGGCGTCGGTGAGAACACCCGGGGTATTTGAAACGGGGATCCCCTTCCTGGATGCGGCTTCCACATCTATGTTGTCATAGCCCACGGCCATGTTCGCGATGGCCTGTAGCCGAGGAGCATGCCGCAACAAATCATCATCGATCCGGTCGGTAATCATACAGAGAAGACCTTCTTTGTCTCCTACCATTTCCATGAGTCTCGACCTTTCCATTGGCCGGTTCTCTGCGTGAAATTCCACGGTGTGCTCCTGCTGTAATAACGACAGGACTGCTGCCGGAAGATTCCCGGTAACGAGTATGTTCATAGTAACCTCCTTCCCCTTTGCGGGCTCAGAGTGAAAAACCATTCTCCCGGTGACCATGTCAAACCAAAGGCGATGTTTGCAATCATTTTCTCGTGGATTGTATGAAAAATGAATCCGCAGGGCAACAGGCAACTAGAATCTCCCGGGAAATGCAGGAAGGTTCCTCTATCTTGTAGACCAAAATCCTCCTGGAGCCGTCTTGTAAAATAAGCTGTCATACGCGGAAGAAGACCGCGAACATTTAACCAGAGCTCACAAGGAGGCCTTGAAATGAAGAAAAGCACAGCGGCGCTCTGCCTGCTCTTCGCTTTGCTCCTCATTGCCATACCTGTTTCTTCTCTTTACGCCCAATGGGACCCTGAAGGACCGGGAGATGAAGAAGCTCTCCTTGTAGGCCGCCTCGCGTACATTGAAGGGCGAGTGTCGCAATATATCCCCGATGAAGATCAGTGGATTCCCGCGGAAGAAGACGCTCCCGTCGGCGCGGATGATATTCTCCAATCCGGGCGCGACGGGAGAGCTGAACTCATCATTCCCAATAACACGTGGATCAGGATGAACAACGACACCCAAATGCACCTGATGTCACTCCGTGCTGATCTGACGGGTGTTGCAGTAGATGCAGGTATTGTTCGTTTTCAGAACAAGGGGTCAGATGCCATTATAAGGGCCGCAACCCCTTTCGGCTCTGTGTCTGCATCGTCCGGGAGTTCCTTTGATCTTTACGTGGATGATACCTCTCTTGAGGTGGTTGCGTTAAAGGGAAAAGTTTCCTTTGTCCATACTCATGGCCAGGAAGAATACGAGGTCATAGCAGGTTCATCATCCCTGGTGGCGGACCGAAACCACGTGACTGCCGGGAAAAGGATTTTTGACCGCGACTGGGAAGCATGGAATAACCACCGGGACACCTTTTGGCGTATGAGGGCCAGAAGATCAAGTGAATCAAGGGACTACCTTCCCCCCCCGCTCTCAGATGATGCATACGTCCTGGATTCCTATGGGAGATGGGTCAGGGTCTATTACGATGGAGCATACCGCATTTTCTGGCGTCCTCTTTATATCAGGATGGGATGGGCCCCTTTCACCGTGGGAAGATGGATGATGTGGCACGGTGACTACTGTTGGCTTCCAGGCGAACCATTCGGCTATGTGACCCACCACTACGGGAATTGGGTCCTGGTGAATAATCTCTGGTACTGGGCCCCACCCGTCATGGGAATCAGGGTCCGCTTCGGCTCGCCGTTCCTTCATATCGGATTCGCCTGGTATCCGGGAAGAGTCGGCTGGATTCGTTCCGGTCTCTCAATCGGCTGGGTACCCCTTGCTCCCTACGAACCATATTACTGCCGTCATCGCTGGGGACCCCGCGTCATCGTCGTAAAAAATGTACATGCAAAAACCATCATCGTAAAAAAAAGGCGATACAGATATGCCCGCCACACAATCATAGTCACGGAGAAAAATCACCGCCGGATCCACCGGAAAGAAAAGATCAGGACCTCCAAGAAAAGGAAAAACCGGATCGCACCGTCTCGGAAGCCGTTCCGAAGGGATCTCAGGAAAAAGCCGGCACCCAGACGTATCATGGAGGTAAAGAGGGCACGTAAACACCGGAGAACCGCCGTGGCCAAACGATATGGGGGTCCCTTCAAAGCACAAACAGGTCGCCGCCATCAGGGCAATCTGCAAGGCTTGCCCCGACAGCATGCCAAGGATGCCAGACTCGCCTCTGCCGGGAGTACAACGGATCAACCCATAAAAAAAAGAGCTTTTCGCGGAAAAAGGGAACACAGGAGAACGGCACCTCTGAAATTCTTTCGGAAACCAGATGAGGCCAAGAGGCCGAGGTTGGCGGTGCGCGAAAAACGCGCATTCCACCGGAAAGAACGAAGAACAAAGGCGCAGCAGGCCCTCCAGGTACCCCGGTTCAGCACAAAACCTGCAAGGGAAAAGCTGGATCGAATCCGGTCCCATCCTGAACGGCGACCCGTGGCAAGGGCAAGGGTTGATGGGAAACGAAGGACCCGGTTCCGTTTTGCACAAAGAGACGATCAACCTCGTTCATCAACCAAAGCCTCCTCCTGGCAAAGATGAGTGGCAAAGGCCTTCCTTTGTTGACATCACCGTGTTTTTATCCTATTGAGTGCACATATTGATTTTCATGCAGTTGAAAACCCATGGCACAGGGGAAGGCATACCGTGCTTCACCAAATCATTTCGTGGATCGTGCAAACAGTAGCGCACTGGGGATATCCGGGTATTGTTGCGCTCATGTTTCTGGAATCCTCGTTTTTTCCTTTTCCCAGCGAGATTGTGATTCCGCCGGCAGGATACCTTGCGGCCAGGGGGGATATGTCTCTCTGGCTCGTCATTGCCTGCGGGCTGGGAGGTAGCCTCCTGGGCGCCCTATTCAACTACTGGCTGGCCATTCAATTCGGCAGACCGTTCTTTAAAACGTATGGAAGGTACTTGTTCGTGAGTGAGAAGGCCCTCGACCGGGCCGATGCCTTTTTTGCAAGGCATGGGCATATCAGTACCTTTGTGGGCCGACTGTTGCCCGGTATCCGTCAATACATATCCCTTCCGGCCGGGCTGGCGCGCATGAACTTCTTCCTTTTCTGCGTCTTCACCGCGCTGGGGGCGGGCATCTGGGTGATTGTTCTCGCCTTGGCAGGGTATTTGTTCGGCCAGAACCAGGACCTTCTGATGGCCAATATCCACAGGATAAGCATCGGTCTGGTTCTTTTTTGCGGGTGTCTGGTGGCAGGGTACGTGTGGAGAAAGAAGAAGAAATCCCTCAGGCCTCCCCGCGCCACGTCGCGCGAAGAGTGAACAATCCTATTGGAACCGTCATGAGCGCTATGCCAACGGCAAGCCAGCGGGCCGCTGGGTAGCGGCTGTCCACAAACGGCAATGCCACGGCGCACAATAACAGGAGGATTAACAGGACCCGTCTCACCCCGGGACCCGCCGGCCATTTGGTACTGAGCCAGATGCCCGCGCCGGCCGTCAGCCACCCGCCACCCGCTCCAACGAGGACATCAAGAGGCCAGTGAACGCCGACCGTTATGCGACTGAGACCAACCAGAGCGGCAAGGGCCAGGAGACAGAGTCGCCATGGCCACTTTTTCACCCTGAGAGCCACGATCCCGGCCATGGTAAACGCCGTGGTCGCGTGGCCGCTCGGGAACGAGCCGTGTTTCAATCTCGGACCGATCACATGGAGCATTTCCGGGCCAAGGACAGCGGGCGGACGGGGCACATCCAGCCATACTTTGAGTGCATGAGACCAGGCGAATGAAAAAAGCCCTGCCAGGAAGGCGCTCCAGACAAGCTGAGCATGACCCCGCGCGGCCAGCAACAAGAGTGCGAGTGCGGTCAAAGTGCCACCCAGGAACGTCACAAGCTGCCACAGCACGGGAGAAATCCTCCAGCCTGCCTGATGAAGAGCGAGAAACAGCCTCTGGTTGTATCCGGCCGTTTCTATGATCAGCGCGGCAAAAAGGAAGACAGCAGCCGGGACCCAGTACCACTCGCAACGGACTCCACCGGCAGATGAATTGTTCATCGGGACTCTCTCGTTTTTTAACACCGTTGTAGAAACGTTGCCCTGGTTCGCCCTGTACCACATGCAGCGTTACCCGTCAATGACGAAGGAGCACCGCACTGCAACAATGGTTGGCAAAAAATGAAAACAATTGACATTCAGGCGCTCCTGTGTACTCATTAAAAAAAAAGACTGCACAGATGGAAGGCCGACTCACCGCGCTTCTGGCGTGTATATTGCATGAAAATATACAGAGGCCACAACGAACGCCAAGAGGGAATAACATGACAATATCATACACATCTCATGACCATTTTCACCCCAGGATTTCACGGTGTTTATCGGTTATCGCGCTGCTGCTTGTGGCTTTGGTTTTCTCACCCCTCTCCCTCTATGCCGGACAGTTCAAGGTTGTAGAGGTTCTTGACGGGGATACCGTCAGGGCCAGTGGGCACGGCGCGGAATTTACCGTTCGATTGGCGGGGATTGATGCCCCTGAACTTTGCCCTCAAGACAGCGACCTCGCCCAGCCCTTCAGCGCCGAGGCAAAGCAATACCTCCAAACCCTTATCCTCAACAAACGAATCTCCCTCAAGAGTTATGGCGAGAAGAGATATGGGATCCTTTGGGGGGAAATTTTTCTGGGGAAAAGGAATATAAACCTTGAAATGCTTCAGGCCGGCTACGCCGAGACCTACCGCGGGGAGTCTCCCAAGAACCTGGATCTTGCCCGGTACTTTGAAACGGAAAAACAGGCAAGGGCGGCAAAAAAGGGGGTTTGGGCTCAGGGCAAAAAGTACATAAGCCCCCTGGCATGGCGTAAAAGACAAAAAGCCCGGTGCTCCTTTGCCACCATCCTCTATGAATTATTGCATCAGAAGGGGAAAAAATGATACGCTGTTCAATAAAAGGAAATCCCTGGAGATGAATAAGGCATAGCGCTGCATCTTCGTTCAAAAAAATCCAAGACCGAAAATTTTCCCAGGAAAAAACACACCATCATGCCAAAAAAGAACAAAACCCCCGACCTTTCCGTGGTCGTACCGGTGCATAACGAGGCAGAAAACATTGATCCCCTGATCACGGAGATCAGAAAGGCTCTCGACCCGGTCCTCCATTACGAACTGATCTACGTTGATGATGGCAGTACAGACGACACATTGGCCCGTCTGCAACGGATTGCTGCCGGATTTGACTCCCTTCGCATTCTCAGGCACGAAAACTGCTGCGGGCAAAGCACCGCTCTCTGGACGGGAGTTGCGGCGGCCCGGGCCGAATGGATCGCCACCCTGGACGGCGATGGTCAAAATGACCCCGCAGACATTCTGCGGCTGAGAGCCTTCCTGCTGAGCCCGGAGAGCCCGTCAGGCCTCATACTCATTTGCGGCCATCGCAAGAACCGGCAAGACACCGCTCTCAAGAAACTGTCATCACGTATTGCAAACACCATACGCGCCCGATTGCTGAAAGATGATACCCCTGATACGGGTTGCGGTCTGAAACTCTTTGCAAAAGATGCGTTTTTACGTCTCCCCTATTTTGACCACATGCATCGGTTCCTTCCTGCCCTTATCCTTCGGGGCGGGGGAAAGGTGTGCTCAGTCACCGTAAACCATCGACCACGGCTTCGCGGCCAATCTCACTACGGGGTAGGCAACCGTCTCTGGGTAGGAATTACAGATCTCCTCGGGGTCATGTGGCTCCAGAGACGTGTGCGATATCCTTCCATCATGGAGGAATAATACTTTGAAAACGAGTATGATCTGGCTCATTGTCGGCTTTACCGGGCAGGCCCTGTTTTCCATGCGCTTTCTTATCCAATGGCTTTACAGTGAAAAAAAGGGAAGGAGCATTATTCCCCTTGCGTTCTGGTATTTCAGCCTCGCAGGAGGTATTACCCTGCTTTCTTACGCCATTTTTAGAAAAGATCCGGTGTTTATCGTGGGTCAGGCCACCGGCGTGTTCATTTATACACGCAATCTCCAGCTTATCGCACGCGAAAAAAGGCAAAAGGCCTCTTTGAAACAAGAGGAGGACAGGTGACGAGCGCTTCCCGGAATTTTCAACGGGAAATTCATTGGGATCTCTGGTTCTGGAGAGGCATTCTCTTGCTTTTTCTCTTCAGAGTTCTCTTTCTTGTCTTTTTTCCTTACGACCTCGCCGGCGACGAGGCATACTACTGGGATTGGGGCCGACATCCTGACTGGGGCTATTTCAGCAAGCCCCCCGTCATCGGCTGGCTTATGGCCTTTGCCGGCTGGGCAGGCAGAAACAGTGTCTTTGGAATCAGGGTCTTTGCCGTTCTCCTGGGGACCGGAACCCTGATCTTTCTTTTCTTGCTCGGGCGTCGGATGTACGGCTCGAGGGCTGCCTTTTGGGGGGTGGCTGCCATGGCAGCGTCCCCCGGGAACGCCGCCCTGAATCTGCTTCTGACCATTGACGCTCCTCTGCTCTTTTTCTGGAGCGCTTCCCTTTACCTTTTCTGGCGACTCTTGACGGCAGAAAAAAGGAGGGCAGCCTGGGGCATCGCGCTGATTTTTTCCCTTGGCTTGGGTGCATTGAGTAAGCAAATGACCCTGGCCTTTTTTGCGTGCGGCCTCTTTTTCCTTATCGCGTCGCCCCAATATCGCTTTCTCCTCAAAAAATCCTGGATCTGGCTCGGTAGTCTCGCGGCCCTCTTTTTTCTGATCCCCCCCCTTTACTGGAATGCCAGGAACAACTGGATCACCTTCCACCATACGGCCCATCACTTCCAGTCGTCTTCGCCCGGTCTCTCAGCGTTTCTGACACACCCCGCGGCATTCATCGGAACCCAATTGTTTCTCATCTCTCCAGTCACCTGGGTATTGCTCATGGCCCTCTCAAGCGTTATCCTTTTTTCCTTGTTCAAAGTGGAAACCAAGGAACGTTTCCTGTTCATTTTTGGTGGGCTCCCCCTTGTTATCGTCCTGCTCATGACCCTGCGCCAGAAGATCAATGGGAACTGGCCCGCAGCCTTTTACCCGTCCGGGATCCTTCTCCTGGCCGCGTGGGCCACTCATAACACAAAGATCAAGACCCGAATTGACCGGTGGAAGAAAGCATTCATGCCGGGCATTGTCGTCGGAGCCCTGCTGGCAGTGTTTGCCTATGGGCTTCCCCTTGTGGTGAAGGCAACGGACCTGCAGGGGAGCGGGATCGATCCCCTCATTCGCCTGGAAGGGTGGTCCGGGCTGGCGGAGAAGGTAGCCGCAATCCAAACCACCTTTCCGCGCCCCCGAAAGACCTTCGTGATGACCATAGGCCACCGTTACCTCACCAGCGAACTTGCCTTTTATTTGCCTCGAAAACCTCAGGTATACCGATGGGTTGAAAGCGGTAAAATCCAGTCCCAGTATGAACTGTGGGGAGGCCCAAAAGGGAAAAAAGGCTGGGATTGCCTTATTATCATCAAAGGAAAAGCCTCACGAGTCCCTCCCCGTCTGGCGGAAAGGTTCCAGGAAATCAGGAGACTCAAAACCATTACAAGGGATCTTGGACCCGGGAAAAGCAGGGAGTATACCCTGTTCCGGGGAATAGGCTGGAAAGAAAAAATGCCTTAGCGCTATGATACGCTATTACGATGGCGTATTGATACATTGCAAACAGGGGAGTGGTCAATCTTCAGCCTTCAGACCATTTGCCCCTTGGATTGAGGTTCCATTATCAAACCTGAAGAAATAGGCGAGCACCAGACCCGTGAGATAGGTAAACCCGCCTGCCCAAACCACGTCGCTTGGAAAATGCCCCCCCTGGACCATCCTGGCCGCGCCCATGAAAAGGCCATACGTGATCCCCAGCAACAGGAAAGAGAAAGCCCATTTCTTCCGGTTTTTCCGCAGGAAAAAAAAGGGGGTGAGCAGGTAGAACCCGACCGAGGCGTGACCGGAAGGAAATGATTTACCGCTCCCTACAATACCTTTTTGCCAGACCGGCAGGTACTGCTGCATGCCCCCAAGATCCTGGATCTGCCTGGGCCGTGGTCTTCCCCAGTAATGTTTGAAGGCCGTGTTGACCACCAACCCGGGCCCCAGGACCATGACGAGGCAGAGGAACAATGCGGCCTTTCGGTACTTGACGGCTCTGCGATAAAAAAAACCGGCAACAAAAACAATAACGCCGGCAGACGCAAGCATAAGGCCCGGAATATTCCCGTAATGGTAGAGCAAATTCCATGGATTTATGTTTCTCAGGAACCAACCCCTTTCAGGGGAATAGAAAAGACTTTCTATTGCAATATCCAGGTTGGTCACCCAGAAAATGATGGTCAAGATCCCCAAAATCAAACCCGGAATCAATCTATCAGAACCCTCTTTTTCATCCACCCTCCGTCATATGTTTCACTACCACTTCGTGCTATGATGCGCAATTCCAGTGACGTATTGATGCGTTGCGGGCAGGGGAGCGGGGTGTTCCCGAGGCGGCGTCATCAGGCACTCAATATGTTGAGTGCCTGATTCGCAGTGAGCGGAGCCATGGACGGCGGAGCGAACGAAGCAGAGGGAATATGCCGGTTCCCTGCCTTCCCGGAGAGCTGCACTTCCATAGGATGACATACACCCGCGTATTGATGCCAGCATGTACTTAGTCAAAGTGTACGAACG
>JAFDGR010000130.1 GCA_019309145.1 Deltaproteobacteria bacterium
GTTGTATGGGAAGATCAAGTTCAGCGAATACGCGCACGCGAGGATCAAGAATATTGATACGTCCAGAGCGGAAAAACTGCCCGGAGTGCGGGCGGTTATCACGGGGTACAACACACCGGAGATCCGGATCGGGTTCATCAAGGATAACTTTGCCTTGAAAAAAGGCAAGGTCCGCCAGTTCCGTGATGAAGTAGCCGCGGTGGCGGCCATCGATCCTGAAATAGCGGAAGAGGCGGTGGACCTGATCCGCGTGGAATACGAGGAACTGCCCGGGGTTTTTACCCCGGAAGAGGCCCTGCGGGAAGACGCGCCGCTTGTCCATGAACTCGATGTAAAAGGCCGGCCAAAGACGGATAACCTGGTACCCGTCCCCTGGAAATTTGTTTCCGGTGACGTGGAGAAGGCGAAGGACAAAGCTGCTTATTGGGCGGAGGACCATTTTGAGACCCCGCTGATCCAGCAATCATGCATGGGTACCGCCGGGTGCATCGCGGAATTTGACCTGCAGAATAATCTCCTTATCCACACCAAGACGCAGATCCCTTTTCTGGCCCAGAACGATTTCAACCGGGCACTGGCGGCCATGGGTCTCAAGGGAAAGAACTCCAGGGTTATCGTGCCGACCCTCGGAGGATCTTTCGGCACGGGCCTCGATACCCATGGATATGAATATATCGCCATTCTGCTGGCCTACAAGACCGGGAGACCGGTGAAGATAGTCCTCACGAGGGAAGAGGAATTTACCGCCCTTTCACCGAGGCAGCCCTCCAAGAGCCATATTATCCAGGGGTGCGACAAGGAAGGAAAACTGCTTTTCAGGGATATCCGCATGGTCCTGGATAACGGTGCCTACACGTCCTGGGGTGCCACCACGCCGAGCGTGATGATGCTGCCCATTTCCTCCCTGTATCGGGTCCCCAACGTGTTTTATGAGACAAAGATCGTGTACACCAACAATACCTATTGCCAGGCCATGCGCGGCTACGGCAATCCCCAGGCGGCATGGCCTTTGGAGAGCAATATGGATGAGCTGGCCGAAAAAGCCGGTATGGATCCGTATGAGTTTCGCCTGAAGAACGCGAACATTCCCAATGATATCAGTCCGATGGGCCTTCATATTACCACCTGCGGGCTGAAGGAATGTCTGGATACGGTAGCCGAGAAACTGAAGTGGAAAGAAAAGCGCGGCAAGGAGAAAGGCAAGGCAAGGGGGGTGGGCATGGCTTCCCTCTTCCATGTGGGTGGTTCCGGTCGGGTCTACCGGTCAGACGGGTCCGGCATCATCCTCAAGCTGGATGATTTCGGCAACGTTTCGGTGATCAGCGGGGGCGTTGAAATGGGACAGGGGTTCAATGCGGCGCTTTCCCTGGCCACAGCAGAGGCGCTCGGGGTAACTCCGGACAAGGTGACCGTCATCACCGGGGATACGGCTACCTGCCCCTGGGACGTGGGAACCCATGCAAGCAGGGGTGCCTTCACCTCGTGCAACGCCGCCATCATGGCATCAGAAAAAGCGAGAAAAAAGATCTTTGAGCTGGCATCGGAACATTTCATGCCCAGGATCAAGAGCAAGATGAAGAAGCAGAAGAGAAAGGACCCCGATTTTGAGATTCCCGACCTGGATTATGAGCGTATCTGTGATCCGTCGGAATTTGATATGAAGGAAAACATGATTTTCCTGAAAGAGGAACCTGAAAATCCGCTTCTTCGATTGAGCCTGGGCGATATCCTGCGGGCGGCCCATTACAAGGAGCAGGGGACCATGGTGGTCACGGAGGCCTTTTACGATCCCTGCAACCAGATGATCGATGCCAAGACCTGCCACGGGAACCTTTCGGCGGCGTACATTTTTGGAACCCAGGGGGCCGAGGTGGAGGTAGACCTGGAAACGGGGAAGGTGAAGGTGCTCAATTTTGTGGCGGCCCATGATGTAGGGCAGGTCCTGAGCAGGCAGGCCATCAAGGGTCAGATTTACGGTGGCGTGGTGCAGGGGCTGGGGTATGCCCTGACCGAAGAATACAGGACAAACAAGGGGAAGAATTTGAACCCCAATTTCCTGGATTACAAGATCCTTTCAGCCCCTGATATTGATTTTCCCATAGAGATTAAATGCGTGGAGACCCATGATATCGAAGGACCATTCGGGGCAAAGGGGGTGGGAGAGCCGGGCCTTGTGCCTACTGCCCCGGCTATCGCGAATGCAGTATATGATGCTATCGGCGTGCGCATAAAGAGCCTGCCCATTACCCCGGAAAAGGTGCTGAAGGCGCTCGCGGAGAAGGAATAGAAAGAAAAAAACAGAAGGAGGAGGCGGTAAACGAGGAACGAGATGAAGAAATCCTCAATGAGTGCGGCTGTTCCTGCGGCCATCACTTCCCCCTTTCTCAAGGCCCAGGAATACGTTGAGCGGTATTTCCGGCAGAGGGAGGAGAATCCCGATCAGGGCCTGGTGAGTTTTTCAGGCGAACGCTACATCCTGGTCCGTGCCGCATCCATGTCAAAGGAATTCTTTGACATGGTCACCTCCCTCTATGGGGATCGAGGCATCGAGGAAGCGAGGGGCGTGGCCTTCGGCCTGCTCTTTGATATCGCCCACTCCATTGGGAAAGCCGATGCCAGGAGCTTTGCCGCCAAGATGGGGGTGACAGACCCCATCGAGAGACTCTCAGCGGGGCCTATCCATTTCGCCCACACAGGATGGGCATTTGTAAAAATCCTCCCGGAATCCAATCCGACGCCGGATCAGAACTACTGCCTTATCTATGACCACCCCTTTTCTTTCGAGGCGCACGCCTGGCTCGAAAGCGGGGAAAAATCCGATTTCGCTGTCTGTATCATGAATGCCGGGTATTCATCAGGGTGGTGTGAAGAAAGTTTTGGGATTCCCCTGGTGGCCGTTGAAATCGAATGCCGGGCAAGGGGTGATGAGCATTGCCGCTTCATCATGGCTCCTCCCTCAACCATAGAATCCCAGATTACACGTTACTGCTCCCATTCGCGGGCCATGCCGGTTGATTTTGGGGCTCTTGACGTCCCCGAGTTCTTCCGGAGAAAACGCATGGAGGAAGAACTGAAGCAGCATCGTGATCACCTGGAAGAACTGGTGCAAAGGCGCACCGATACGCTGTCCGCCACGAACATCCGGCTCGAGAAGGAAATCTCCGAGCGGAAACAGGCCGAGAATGCCCTCAGGAAAAGCGAGACCATGCTCCGGGCGATTTTTGATCAAACTTTTCAGTTTATCGCGGTCCTGAAGCTGGATGGGACGGTCTTGAAGGTGAACAAGACGGCCATGGATTTTGTGGGAATAGAGGAACCCGAGATCCTGGGGAAGCCGTTCTGGAAAACCCCCTGGTGGACCCATTCTGATGCGGGGCAGAAGCGCCTGAAAAAGGCGGTGCGTGATGCATGCAAAGGGGCGTTTATTCGGTATGAAACAACCCACGTGGCGCCTGACGGGACGGTCATGAATATTGATTTTTCCATCAAGCCGGTCAGAGATGAAACCGGAAAAATAGTTCTTCTGATAGCGGAGGGAAGGGATATCAGTGAGTTCAGGAGGGCCATGGAAAACCTGCGGGTGAGAGAGGCCCAGTTGAAGACCCAGTCTGAAAACCTGGAAGAGGCAAATATTGCCCTGAAGGTCTTGCTGAAGCAGATGGAGGAAAAGAAAAATGAGGAGAAGGAACATATTCTCTCCAATGTGAAACAGTTGGTAAGCCCTTATCTGGGGAGACTGAAAAGGAGGAATTTAGCGGGCGAAGAAAGGACGCTCATCAGTACCCTGGAGACGAATCTTGAAAAGATAACATCCCCTCTTGTGAGCCGTTTATCTTCCACCTTTCTGGGACTCACCCCCATGGAGATCCGTGTGGCCAACCTGGTCAAAGAAGGGCTTATGAATAAGGAAATAGCGGAATTGCTGGGCACTTCCACAAACACGATTTCCTCCCACCGGTATAAACTGAGAAGCAAACTGGGATTGAAAAACAAGGGCATAAATCTCAGGTCCTACCTGCTGTCTCTTGAAGAGTAGTGATTTTTTATCACCGTTTTATCATCGAATTAATAGCCTTGACCATTCACAACGGTCCTCTGTATGAAAAAGAAAAGACATTGAGCAGGAGATTCCCGCTGGAAATGTCGGCTCATAACGGCTTTGAAGGGCCCGGGCAATGGTTGCCGCAGGCCAGGAAGGCTAACCCATAATCATTACAGAAGGAGAGAGATATGGAGAGAAAGAAGATCGTGTTGCCGGAATCAGAAATGCCGCGCCAATGGTACAATATCCTGCCGGATATGCCAACACCAGTGGAACCTCCGCTGAACCCCGGAACCGGGCAACCCCTGGGACCGGAAGACCTGGCCCCCATTTTCCCCATGCCCTTGATCGAACAGGAAGTCAGCCAGGAAAGATATATTGATATTCCTGAGGAGGTCCTGGAGAAATACCTGATCTGGCGACCAACCCCTCTGTATCGGGCCTATGCCCTGGAAAAATACCTGGATACCCCGGCAAAAATATATTTCAAGAATGAAGGGGTAAGCCCCGCGGGAAGTCACAAGCCGAACACTGCTATTGCGCAGGCCTATTATAACAAGATTTCAGGCACAAAAAAGATAACCACGGAGACCGGTGCGGGACAGTGGGGAAGCGCCCTGTCCTTCTGCTGTGCCCTGTTCGGGTTGGAATGCAAGGTCTTCATGGTCAAGATCAGTTATAACCAGAAGCCCTATCGACGCATTATGATGCAGACCTGGGGTGCCACCTGCATCGCCAGCCCCAGTACTGAGACAAAGGCGGGGCAGAGTATCCTTGCACAAGATCCCGATTCCCCGGGAAGCCTCGGCATGGCTATCAGCGAGGCCGTTGAAGCCGCGGTAATGGATGATGACACAAAGTACGCGCTGGGCAGTGTCCTTAATCACGTGATGCTGCACCAGACCATCAACGGACTCGAAACCCAGAAGCAGATGGCCATCGCCGGTGACTATCCGGATGTGATTATTGGCTGTGCCGGTGGAGGAAGCAATTTCGCGGGCAACTGTCTTCCCTTTGTAAGGGACAAAATCAACGGCAAGGACATCGACATTATAGCCGTGGAACCGACCTCCTGTCCCACGCTTACCAGGGGGCCCTTTGCCTATGATTTTGGAGACACTGTCCAGATGACGCCTCTCCTTGCCATGCACACGCTTGGCCATTCATTTGTCCCCGCGCCCATCCATGCCGGGGGACTACGGTATCACGGTATGGCTCCGATCATCAGTCAGCTCGTGATGAGCAACTTGATCCGGGCGGAAGCCGTCCATCAGCTGGAGACCTTCCAGGCAGGCATCACCTTTGCGAGAACGGAAGGTTTTATCAGTGCGCCTGAAACGGATCATGCCATCGCAATTACCATCAGGGAGGCATTAAAGGCCAAGGAAGAGGGAAAGGAAAAGGTCATACTCTTTAACTGGAGTGGCCATGGCTTGGTGGATATGGCCGCTTACGAGGCGTATCTCGCGGGCAAACTAGCGGATCATGCCATGCCGGAAGAGGAGATAGAAAGGGCTCTTGGTGACATTGCGTCACTGCCGAAACCAAAGCAGTTCAAAGGCTAAGAACGCGGTGTGAATCTTGGTGATCCTTTTCCATCGGCCCCGGGAGAGGGCTTGTCTCCCGGGGCTATTTCTGGTATTTTCCTACGAGTGAAGCAGTTTTTCCCAAGGAGCATATCAGACACGTCGCCCTCTACCTGGAAAAATGAACGGGAGTATTGGAGCAATGGACTGAGGGAAGAAGGAGAAATCAGGACATGAAAGACACGCCTCCGGACAAAAGTGTTCAAATCCGGTGCCCGCGCCTGGGACACCAGATCTATTTCTCTTATTGCCGCACGGAAAACAACGGTCTCCCCTGCTTTAAGGTAGTTGACTGCTGGAGCAGTCAGTTCAAGGTAGAGGAATATCTGCACGGTGTATTGAGCCGTGAAGAGTGGGAGAAGGTTTTCGAAAAGAAACCGAAACCGAAAATGCTTTCCCTGGTCGAGTTGATCGAACAGGCAAAGAAGCGAAGGAAAGAAGCCGAATAATGAGAGAAGAAATCTTCTTGGGGAATGAAGCGGTGGCTCTTGGTCTCCTGGAAGGAGGGTGCCAGGTGGTGACCTCCTATCCCGGGACACCCAGCTCTGAAATTCTGCCCGGGGTGATCCGTTTGGTCAAAGCAGAGGGGCTGAATACCTACACGGAATGGTCTACCAACGAAAAGGTGGCACTGGACAACGCGTTTGCGGCAGCCATATCCGGGAAACGCGCCGCCTGCTGCATGAAACAGGTGGGACTGAACGTCGCTGCTGATTCCCTCATGAGTGCGGCATACCTGGGCACCGTGGGAGGACTGGTGATCATATCCTGTGATGATCCGGGGCCCCATTCATCGCAGACCGAACAGGATACCAGGTTGATGGCTCGTCTTGCCAAGGTGCCGGTGCTGGATCCGTCCGGGCCGGAAGAAGCCAGGGCAATGGCACGGATCGCGCTGGAGATTTCTGAAGAATTCAAAGTGCCTGTGATCCTGCGACCGGCGATCCGTGTCTGTCACGCCCGGCAGAATCTTTCCTGGGAACCGCTCAAGAGCAATGAAACAAAGGCTGCATTTGAAAAAGATCCTACCCGCTGGGCTGCAACGCCCCGTTTTCGTTTTCTTCTCCACAAGGAACTGAACAAAAAACTGGAGGAAATTGCCCGGAGATTCGAGGACCTGGAAGGGATCAATGCACACAACCTTGAGCAGGGGAAAACATACCCTTTTGGCATCGTCACCGGTGGTATCCCTTACGCGGTGGTGGAAGACATCCTGAAAGAGGAAGCGCGGACGGATATTCCGGTTTTCAAGATCGGCTGCCCGTACCCTTTCCCCGAACGAATGGCGGAACAGTTTCTCACCGCCTGCGAAAAGGTCCTTGTCATCGAGGAGACCGATGCGGTCATCGAATATTTCCTGAGAGATCGAGAGAAAGTCATGGGCAGGCTCTCGGGACATGTTCCCGCGGAAGGGGAGCTGATCCCACAGGTGATCCACGAGGTGATTGATAGCGCTTTGAAAAGCCTTGGGTTGCCGCCCCTTGTTGAAGAAGGAAGTGCCGCAGAGGCTGCCGCGCTCATGAATCAATTGGAGCTCCCTAGCCGCCGTCCTACGCTCTGCCCTGGTTGTCCGCACCGGGCCAGCTTCTATGCCATCAGGAAGGCTCGGCCAAAGGCGATTTTTACGTCTGATATCGGCTGTTACACCCTTGGATTAAACCTTGGAGGAGTTGATACTGTTCTGGACATGGGGGCCGGTATTACCATGGCCTCCGGTTTTTACCATGCCTACAGCCAGGATGGCATTGAACAGCCCATCGTGGCGACCATAGGAGACTCCACCTTTTTTCATTCAGGAACTGCCGGTCTCCTCAATGCGGTTTATAACGGGGCCCGGTTTGTGCTGGTCATCCTGGACAACCAGATAACGGCCATGACCGGCATGCAGCCGACCCCGGCCCTTGGAATCCTGGCAGATGGGAGCAAAGGAACGACCATCCCTCTCGAGAAGGTGGTTGCCGGATGCGGGGTGGATTTCATAGAGGTGGTTGACCCTTATGATCTGGTGGCAATGACTTCCCTGGTCAAAAAGGCGGCACAGTACACGATGGATCCTTCCGGGGGGATCGCGGTGATTATCGCTCGCCATCCATGCGTTATCGCGTACCGGGACGATGCATTGCAAGATCGGAAAAAGGTGATTGTGACCGACGATTGCGTGGACTGTAACCTCTGCATTGAGCGATTCGAGTGTCCTGCGCTCTATCATGACGATGAGATCGGGCATACGGCCGTGGACCAGGCCCTTTGCATCGGGTGCGGCGTTTGTCTGAATGTCTGCCCGAAAGGCGCAATCATTGAAGCGTGAGCCGTCCAAATGCTATGGCTTTTTGTTTTGCGATTCGCTAGCCAGGGCAATGAAGTGAAAAATCAACCTCGAAAAGGGAAATCTGATACATGAAGGATGCCAGAATGGAGAATATGAATATCGTCTTGTGCGGCCTTGGCGGCCAGGGAATTTTGTTCATGACAAAGATACTCGCCCAGACAGCCATCGGAAAAGGGATCCCGGTCATGGGCGCTGAGACCCACGGGATGGCACAGCGAGGAGGCTCGGTGGTCTCCCACCTTCGATTGGGAGAAGTGGAAGGGAGTCTGGTGCGGGCGGGGACAGCGGATATTCTTCTTGCCTTGGAAGGTAACGAGGCGTACCGCAGTCTCCCGTATCTTGGAAGGGGCGGCAGAATGTATGTCAATGTCTCTCCAAAGGGTTTCCCGAGCCCGGAAGTGGCATCCTATCTTGAAAAGCATAACATGGTCTGCAGGTGCACCGAGGCAGGCAAGGTGGCCATGGAACACGGGAGCCCCATGTCTTCCAATCTGGCACTCATCGGTTTTTTCTCCGCATTTAACGAAGGTCCTTTCACATTCGTTGATCTCAGGGAGACCATAGAGCGGATCAGCCCTGAAAAATTCAGGGAAACGAACCTCAAAATTTTTGATGCCTGTCACCAATGAGGAGGCACCCGTTAAGCCTTCTTTGGAATGCAATCCGCAATGGTCACCGCACACGCCTTGTCAATGGCGAAATCCGTCACCCGCACATGAAGTGCCCGGACCTTGCATAGTTCGTTTGATCTCTTCGAGTGTATCTGATAAAAAGCCTATAAGATCTACATTCCTGCCACCCTGATGCCTTGATGAGGAAAGAATATGACAGAAAAAAAATGCGTCCTCACGATGCTGGTTGAAAATGAACCCGGGGTCACCGCCCGGGTCTCGGGGCTTTTTGCCAGTCGCGGCTACAATATTGAAACCATCTGCGGTTCCCCGACGGCAAACCCGAAAATGTCGCGCATCACCATATCCACCACAGCCAATCCGGAACTGCTTGAACAGATCATGAAACAGGTCCGCAGGCTTGTGAATGTGATCAAGGTCAGGGATATGACGGGGGAGGACGCGGTCAAACGTGAAATGGCCCTGATCTGTGTGAAGGCCAAACCAAAAGACCGGCCGGAAATAGCAAGAATCGTAGAAACTTTCAGGGGGCGGATTGTGGATACCGGTGCCACGCATTTCATCATCGAAGTTACCGGCAGGCAGGAAAAGATCGACGCCCTCATCCGGTTGCTTGAACCCATGGGCATTGCAAAGCTGGCACGATCCGGTATCCTGGCGCTTTATCGCGAACCGGAATAGGGGAGGAAATCAGATCGCTAAAAGCTGCACCGTGTCAAAGGGGGATTGCCGTAACGCTGTATCCAAAGGTTGTCTGCCTTTGGCAGAGAAGCCTGAGCGTAAATGTTTTCGCACAAGTTTCCGGAGACAGGATAACAGGGGCAGTTATGTGGCGGTTCCCCTGGGTGCATTACTATATCTCTATCTACGGACGTGTGTTTACCGGACAGGCATTCGAAAGTGTCATCATGATAACGATATGAGCATCACGGGCAAGTTCGTCATATATCTGTTGGAATGCTTTGAAAATCATCTCTGAATCACCGTAAGTAACGCTGCTCATCGAGCCTGGCTCAACGGGCAATTTGAAATCTCTCAGTATTTCAAGCGCCTTTTCAATAGCAGGGGATAGATGAGTATCCCGCAATGGGTAAACCGAAAACTGAACTGAAACAACCATTTTTTTCTCCCCGAAAATTGTCAAGGTCCTTCGATTGTGGTTCCCACTTTCTGTTTTTTGATCCCTTTCCCGACAAGAAGCGAGCCGAACGGCGTGAAGTACTTTTTCCCGAAATGTTCAATAGCCTCAGCGCGTTCAAGGAGAATCCCGGGCGGATCTGGAGTGAAGAATACGGAGGATGTGACGTTTACCAAAGACAAATGTCTCCAAAGCAAGCGTTTGAGCTCCCAGAAGGTATAGAAATGCGCGCTGTTGAAGATGTTTTCTTTGAAAAGCCCTTTGATTCTTCTCTTGATACCCCAGGGGGAAATCAGGTTCAAGACAGCAACAACAATGGCGGCAGAAGGTCTCGCCACCCTTACCATTTCAGATACAAACCTATCAGGGAGCCCCGAAAATTCCATAGAAGTCATTGAGAGGACCACATCAAAGGAATTATCCGGGAAAGGAATATGTTCCCCCTCTCCCCTTATGGCGTTGAGCCCCCGTTTTCTTGCAATGGCTATCATTTTCTCGGAGGGGTCTATTCCCGAAACCGAAACACCTCTCCTTGAAAATTCCAGCGTGAAAAGGCCTGTTCCAATGCCGATGTCGAGCATGGTCATCCCAGGGGAAGGATTGATCAGCTCAAACAG
>JAFDGR010000398.1 GCA_019309145.1 Deltaproteobacteria bacterium
CAGAAGAGGCCTTTTACGTGTCAAGTACTGTCATAACCACACCACATACAAGAAACCGGATCCACGTCTTTGCTAAAAAAGAGGCAGCACAAATTCACGCTCGGCAGTTCAATGGGAAGTTGGTGACAAATCCGTTAAGGGCTTCTAAAAAGCAGCCTGTTAAGATAGCGACATATATGCCTGATTCACCTGACAATACCGGATTCGTTCAAACATCTTCCCAGAAGCCCCTCTGTTTGGCGTGTGATGCAGCTTTGATCAGGAATCTGAATTATGTCGGCAAGTCTCAAAGCTGTTCAAGCCGACTTCCCATGGGTTTTCCGAAGCCGCTTGATAAACCTCCTAAGTCGCTTTCCTAAACAATAACAGAAAAAGGGTGACCCTTATCATTTAGATTAGGAGGTATCAGCGATGAGAAAAAGATCGATTCTATGTATATTTATTATAGTGTCAACCTTATTCTTTTTTACGAGTGTTCATGCGGAAGAGCAGAAATACTGCCCCCTTTGCAGCATGAACCTCAAGATGTTCTGGAAGACAAGCCACTGGTTGACCTTTTCGAACGGTACAAAAACCGGGTATTGCAGTATCCACTGTGCATCCAAGGTGTATCAGAAAAGGGCAACTGATATCGACCGTTGGGAAGTGGCAGATTATTCTACGAAGAAAATTATCAATGCACATAATGCCTACTTCCTGATAGGAAGCGATCTGCCGGGCACCATGACCCCTGTGAGCAAATTGGCCTTCTATTCCCCTGGTGTTGCAAAGACGTATCAGAAGGAACATAGTGGGAGCATCGGATCTTTTGATGATGCCCTCAAAGGTGCCATTGAAGGCAGGGGAGAAGACATGGCTATGATAAAAAAGAAGGTAGCCAAGATGTCATCAATGGGCAAGAAGCTGACCGGGAAACACGGATGCTATAAATGCCACGGAGAAGGTGGGACAGGTGGAAAGGCCACAGGTTGGAATAGCAAGGAATTTGCCAGGAGTATGGATAATCGTGTGTCTATCAAGGAGGCCATTATAGGCGGATCCCATAACATGGAAGGTTACAAAGGCAAGCTCACGGAAAAGGAACTTCATGCTATTACCATATATGTATGGACAAGGAGAGCCAAATAAGAGTGCCTGTCAGCAACCGGGGAGAAAATCATATTCTTCTCCCCGGTTATATATGACTCATAGGGTTCGATATTCGGTTATTATCGTTTCAAAAAACATGGAGGGTCCCATGAAATATCATAAATATTACTCAATCTTGTTGTTCGGGGTATTTTTTTTCCTGACTTCTTGTGTTTCGGCCTGGGCGGTTGAAAGGTGTATCGTATGCGGCATGGATGTGTCTAAGTATCCGCACACTCACTATGTGGTTAAGACTGCTGACGGGAAAGAATATGTAACCTGTGGCGTGCAGTGCGGCCTGACTTTGCATCTGCGATTTAAGGATAAATGGAAATCAGCCACGGCATCCGATATCCTCAGCAATCGGCCCTTTGATGTAAAGAAAGGCTTTTATGTATACAAGAGTACCGTCATCACCGATATGGCGCCGGGATTTATTGCATTTAAGAGAAAGGCGAATGCCGAAAAATTTTCAAAGGGTTTTGGCGGCCGGGTGGTCACCTATGAAGAGGCCCTGGAAATATGGAAAAAGCAGATGCAGCAATAACTTTGACCGGGGTTTGTGATTAATGGAGAGACATAGCCGATTGGTTCTAATTCTGGTGATCCTTTTGGTGATCATCACCGGAACGGCGATTGCTGTGGATACGCAGGTCTGGCGGGGTCAACGGGCTGAAGAGATAAGGATCTTTCAAAGGGCTACGGGAGGTCTGGGAATAGGGGCCATAGCCACACCGATCTGGCAGTTCATAAACTACGACGCACGGGTCCTTTCCGTTGATGACTCCATAACCTGGCCCGTCCCGGGCGGTTATTCCTATGGTCCGGATCGAACCGGAGCCGTGAGCTATTTTGATGAGATACCGGAGGATCAATGGATCGTTCGCGTTCCCTGAGGCATATGAACCTGCTCTTTGCAGCCCTCGATGATCTCATCCGGCATCGATTGAGATCTGTTGTGGTTACCCTGTGTTTGACGGCGATTCTTTTTCCGCTTGTCATGGCCCTTGCCATTTCTGAAGGATTGAGGTTTCAGGCGGAGATTGCCGTGAAGGAAGGCGCG
>JAFDGR010000131.1 GCA_019309145.1 Deltaproteobacteria bacterium
ATGTGTATAGACTCGTGCGAAGCATTGACAGCGTGGCAAACGCAGGAGAGGCATGCTGCAATTTTTTCCTGAACCAGCGCCCAAAAATCCCCGACGAAATGAGGGCTGATTTCCTGGCGGTAACACGGGAATCCCTGGGAATCATAGACCCTTTGAAGCTGGCCGTGGTCTGCTACTTCAGGGGTGAGTGCAAGCTTGACCGCTTAAGAGGATATTCAAAGGATGTGGGTTTTCAGGAATCTCAAGTGGACAAGGAAGAATGGGACCTGACAAAAAAGATTTTTACGTCCGCTCTCGATTTCAGCCACAAACTGCACCTGAAACTCTGCCTGGACAGCATCGTAGAGGTGTCCGACCGGGCCGAAAACGCGGCGGACCAATTAGAGCTTGTGGCGCTGAAAGCAATTATGTAATGTGTCAGGAAAAAGGGCATTTTTGCCGCAAGCCGCAGTCTAAAAAGCCCTTAAGGGATTTTCGCCAAGTACCACGCTGGAGGGAAGGAAAATGGAACAAAACAGAACGGTCTCAAATGCATTGACCATTCAGCTTGAAAGTATTTTTGATGAATTGCCCGAGTTGCCAGAATTTATTGAAGGAATCAGGAGGGCCCCCAAGAGGCACTTCTCCCTTTCGAAGAGCGACACGGTCCTGGCCCTGAAAAACGCCCTCCGGTATATCCCCGAGAAGTGGCATGAAAAGCTGGCGCCCGAGTTCCTGGATGAATTGCTCACCCAGGGGCGTATATACGGCTACCGTTTCAGACCGCAGGGACGAATAAAGGGACATCCGATCCACGCATACAAAGGGAATTGCATAGAGGGACGTGCCTTTCAGGTGATGATCGACAATAACCTGGATTTTGAGGTGGCTCTCTATCCATACGAGTTAGTGACCTACGGAGAGACCGGCCAGGTGTGCCAGAACTGGATGCAGTACCGGCTCATCAAGCGTTACCTGGAGGAACTGACAGACCGGCAGACGTTGGTGATGGAATCCGGACATCCGTTGGGCCTTTTTGCCTCTCCTCCAGGTGCACCTCGGGTGATCATCACCAACGGCCTGATGGTGGGCCTGTATGACGACCAGGAAAACTGGCACAGGGCCATGGCCCTGGGTGTGTCGAACTACGGGCAGATGACGGCTGGCGGTTGGATGTACATCGGTCCCCAGGGGATCGTGCATGGGACCTATGGGACGATCCTGAACGCTGCAAGAAAAAAATTTCACCTTTCCTCTGACGGGAACCTTGCGGGGCACTTGTTTGTCTCTTCAGGCCTGGGAGGCATGAGCGGGGCCCAGGGCAAGGCCGTGGAAATCGCCGGCGGTGTAGGGATCATCGCGGAGGTCGACTTTTCCCGGATACGGACCCGGCAGGAACAAGGCTGGGTAAGCCAGGTGGTTGATTCACCTGGTGAGGCGTTCCGCATCGCGCGGGAACACCAGGACAAAGAAGAAAGCATTGCCATCGCGTTCTACGGCAATATCGTGGATCTCCTCCAGTTCGCCGTGGAAAACAACAAAGAGATCGATCTCCTTTCAGACCAGACCTCCTGCCACGTGGCCTACGAGGGCGGTTATTGCCCCCAGGGGCTGACCTTTGAGCAGCGGACTGCAATGCTCAAAAATGACCACGACGCCTTTGTCAAACTGGTGGACCGGTCTTTGCGCATGCATTATGGTCTCATAAAAACCCTTGTTGACCGAGGTACCTATTTCTTTGATTACGGAAACAGTTTTCTCAAGGCGGTGTTTGACACGGGCGTGACCGAGATCTGCAAAAACGGAAAAGACCCCCTGGATGGCTTTATCTTTCCTTCCTACGTGGAAGATATCATGGGACCGATGATGTTCGATTACGGCTACGGCCCCTTCCGCTGGGTATGCCTCAGCGGCAGACCCGAAGACCTGGACAAGACAGACCAGGCTGCCATGTCCTGTATTGATCCGGAGCGCCGTTTTCAGGACAGGGACAACTACAACTGGATACGGGACGCCAAAAAGAACAGGCTCGTGGTGGGGACACAGGCCAGGATTCTTTATCAGGACGCGATGGGCAGAATGAATATCGCGCTCAAATTCAATGCAATGGTCCGCAACGGGGAAATCGGTCCGGTGATGCTGGGCAGGGATCACCATGACACAGGAGGGACCGACTCGCCTTTCAGGGAAACGGCCAATATCAAGGATGGGAGCAATATCATGGCCGACATGGCCATCCAGTGTTTTGCGGGAAACGCCGCCCGGGGAATGAGCATGGTCTCTCTCCACAACGGCGGTGGTGTCGGGATCGGCAAGGCCATCAACGGCGGGTTCGGGTTGGTCCTTGACGGCAGTGAAAGGGTTGACCGGATCATCAGGCACAGCATCCCCTGGGATGTTATGGGCGGCGTTGCCCGGAGGGCCTGGGCCAGGAACCGGAACGCCATTGAAACCGCCCTTGCTTATAACAAGGATCGGCGCGATAAAGATCATATCACGCTTCCTTTTATCCCGGATGAAGAGATGATACAGAAATTGGTCGCGGACAGATTGCCTGAATCATAAATAATCCGCAGCGATCGGAGTCATGACAGACAAGGAGGAAAAACGGTAATGCCGAAAAAAAAGAAAATCATAGAATGCGTCCCCAACTTCAGTGAAGGAAGGGACCAACAAAAAATGGAAACAATCGTTGAGCCGTTCAGGACTGTCGAGGGGGTCACGCTTCTCGATTACCAGAGCGATAAGGACCACAACCGCATGGTGGTCACCGTGGTGGGGGAACCGGAACCTCTCAAGGAGGCGGTGATAGCTGCTGTGGGAAAGGCCGTGGAACTGATTGACCTGCGAAAACACGAGGGGCAGCATCCCCGTATGGGGGCCGTGGACGTGGTCCCCTTCATTCCCATCAGGAACGTGGACATGGCGGAGGCCATAGAACTGTCAAAGGAGGTGGCGGCCCGGGTATCCAAAGACTTTGACCTCCCCGTTTTTCTCTACGAGGAATCAGCAACTGCACCCCATCGCAAGAATCTTGCCTCCATACGAAAAGGGCAGTTCGAAGGAATGGCTGAAAAAATGACCCTTTCCGAATGGCGGCCGGACTTCGGTCCCACCACCATCCATCCTTCAGCCGGTGCGACCGCTATGGGAGCACGTATGCCTTTGGTGGCATTCAACGTCAACCTGGACACACCAAATCTGGAGATCGCGGATTCCATAGCGAGAAAGGTCCGGTTCATATCAGGGGGACTGCGTTTCTGCAAGGCCATCGGCGTGGAGTTGAAGGACCGCGGGATTGTCCAGGTCTCCATGAACATGACGGATTTTACCAGGACCGCTCTTTACCGTTCTTTTGAGCTTGTAAAAATGGAGGCCCGGCAATATGGCGTGAACGTCGTGGGAAGCGAAATTATCGGGCTCGTTCCCATGGCGGCACTTGTGGACTGCGCGGTCTATTACCTTGGGATCGAGGACTTTTCTCCTGACCAGGTGTTGGAATCGCGACTCATGGAGTGATAGAGGCGTAGGATGAATGGGAATATCATCATAAAGAATGCCTCGGAACTGGTGACCTGCAGCGGTTTTCAGGCCAAGAAGGGGTCGGAAATGGCCGACCTTCACGTCATCCAGAACGGCGGTATGATTATTGAAGACGGACAGATCTCCTTTGTTGGCAAGGCGTCCGATCTTCCCGAGCACCCCGACCCGGAACAATTCCATGTGCTTGACGCAGAAGGAAAGGCGGTCCTTCCCGGGTTCGTGGATTCCCACACGCACTTTGTGTTCGGAGGATACCGGGCGGATGAATTTTCCTGGCGGCTGAGCGGCATGAGTTACATGGAGATCATGGCCCGTGGCGGGGGCATTGTCAGCACCGTTTCCGCCACCAGGCAGGCTTCCCTTGAGGAACTCATGGAAGCGGGAAGGAAAAGACTCGATTCCATGCTCTCCTTCGGCGTGACCACCGTGGAGGGGAAAAGCGGGTACGGCTTGGATCGTGATACTGAACTGCGGCAACTGGAAGCCATGGCTGAACTGGAGCGCACTCATCCGCTGGATATCGTGAAGACATTTCTTGGCGCCCACGCCGTGCCGAAGGAATATAAAGGCAAAACAGAGGATTTCCTGGATTTCATCCAAGGGACGGTCCTCCCGGAGGTGGCGGAAAAGGGTCTGGCGGAATTTTGTGACATATTCTGCGAAAAGGATGTGTTTTCGGTGGAGCAGTCCCGCCGCCTGCTTCTCGCAGCCCGGGACTTGGGGCTCAAGCTCACCCTCCACGCTGATGAGATTGTCCGGCTGGGCGGCGCGGAACTGGCCGCGGAACTGGGCGCTGTCTCTGCTGATCACCTGCTCCAGGTCTCCGACCAGGGGATGAAAAATCTTGCCCGTGCCGGAGTTGTGGCCACCCTGCTTCCCCTGACGGCTTTCAGCCTCCGGGAACCATACGCCAGGGGGCGTGCCATGATCGACCGTCATTGTGCTGTTGCCCTGGCCACGGACTTGAATCCGGGAAGCTGTTTTTCCGAGTCCATACCCCTGCTGTTTGCCCTGGCTACCCTTTATATGCATTTGACTGTCGAAGAGGCGGTCACAGCATTAACCATCAATGGCGCTGCCGCTCTGGACAGGGCAAGCACTATCGGGAGTATTGATGTGGGTAAAAAAGGTGATGTGGTTATCCTCGAATTTCCCTCATACCGCTTCATCCCGTACCACATTGGAGTGAATACGGTGGAAAAGGTCATAAAGTGCGGAAATCTTGTGTATGACAAAACGAACGGAGGAAAATTGTGTTGCTGAGTGACATGAAAGTTTGTGATTTACTGGAAAAAACCGCTTCCAGGGAACCGGTTCCCGGAGGTGGCAGTATGTCGGCGCTGGCAGCCGCGGCTGCCGCGGGCCTGGTGGAAATGGTAGCGAATCTGACCATCGGAAGAAAGGGCTTTGAGGCCGTCGAGGGAGAAATGCAGTCCATTTCCCGGGAGGCCTCCCGCCACCGGGAAAGATTTACAGAATCCATAGATCGTGATTCCGGAGCCTATGCAAAGGTGATGGAAGCCTTCCATATGCCGAAAAATACCGAGATGGAAAAGCAGGCCAGGTCGCAGGCCATCCAGGACGCGCTCAAGTTGGCGGCCGAAGTTCCCCTGGCAGTGGCAGAAGACGTGCTGGCCCTCCTGCCCCTCGGGAAGTCCGTGATAAGAAGAGGAAATCCCAACGCGTTGACAGACGGACTTGTGGGCGTTATGCTGGCCCGATCAGGCGCCCTCGGTGCGCTTCGGAACGTGCGAATTAACCTGGATTCCATAAAGGACCAGGCCTATGTTTCAAAACTTTCCGCCCGGGTGCGGGAAATGGAAACCCTTATTGTTCAGATGGAAAAAGATATTCTTGCGGACGCTCAATCGGAGAAAGCGGAAATCTCCAGCGGCTAAAATCGGTATTTCACTATGCAACTTTTCATAGAGCAGTTCCTCAACGGTATTGCCATGGGTTCCATTTATGCGCTCGTCACCCTGGGACTGGCCCTTGTATACGGGGTCATGCGAATCCTCCATGTGGCCCACGCCGCCGTCTATACTGTGGGCGCCTATATCGGGCTCCTTGTGCTGCATCTCACCGGAAACCTGTTCCTGGCGTTTCTCGGCGCAATGGCTTTCTGTGCCTTCCTGGGCATCGTGATTGAACGTTTCATTTACTTCCCCTTGCTCAAGTACCCTCCCTATGTGCCGCTCATCGGGAGCATTGCCGCCATGCTCGCAATAGAGGAGCTGTGCAGGCTCGTCGCTGGCCCTTATATCCTGACCTTTCCGGCAAAACTCCCCTTCCCCGCGGTTCATGTCGGAGGCATTACCATTTCTGAAACGCTCATGGCCGTTTATTGCATTACCGCGGCTGTTCTGCTCTTCTTGTGGTACCTCACCACAAAGACGGAGCTCGGGCTTGCCATGCGGGCGACCTCCCAGGATATCCCCATTGCCGACGCCATGGGAATCAACAGCCACTGGATCATGAGTATTACCTTCATCATCGGCTCGGCCGTTGCCGCCATCGCGGGTATCCTCGTCGGGATCTACTATAACGAGGTATATCCGACCATGGGAGCGGTTCCGGCTTACAAGACCCTGGCGCTCATTGTAGTGGGCGGGATGGGTTCCGTGCCCGGCGCGGTGATCGCCTCGCTCCTGCTCGGCGTGGCCGAAACACTGCTGATCGGCTATGCCAATATTCCCTTGCCAAGGGATGCCCTGGCGTTCATCGCGATGATCGCCGTCCTCATGTGGCGCTCCGAAGGGTTGATGGGGTCAAAATAGTTTTGGAGGCTCAAAGTTGAGTGCATATCTGGTTACCGTTGCCACGCTCATAGCCATATACGCCATTGTCGTCTGTGGACTCAATGTCATCGTCGGCTTTGCCGGGCAGATATCCCTAGGACATGCGGCATTTTTCGGTATTGGTGCCTATGCCTCTGCCGTTCTGACCACCAAAGCAGGCCTGTCTTTCTGGACAGCGCTGCCGCTCGTGATTCTCGTGAGTGCGATCATCGGACTTTTGCTGGGCCTTCCGAGCCTCAGGGTGAAAGACGATTTTCTCGCAATAACAACCATTGGCATAAATTTTATTGTGGAGGCGGTCTTTCTGTACATTCCCTTTTTCGGTGGTGCCTTGGGTATCGGAGGCATCCCGAGAATCTTCCTTTTCGGCGTGAAGATGCGGGGGAGTGGTTTTTTTACCCTCTGTCTCGTGTTTCTCGCGCTTGTGTTGCTCGTGTCCTGGTGGTTTACCAGGAGCTGGGGAGGGCTGGCATGCTTCGCACTGCGTGAAGAAGAAGAGGCCGCGTCCAGCATGGGCATTTCTCCTGTACGCTTCAAGCTTCTGGCCTTTGTGCTGGGCACTGCCATGGCGGGACTGGGAGGCGCACTTTATGCCCACTATATGCGTTTTATCAGCGCCACCGATTTTTCTTTTCCCCTGTCAATCACCTTTCTGGGCATGATCGTTCTGGGTGGTATGGGAACCCTCTGGGGGCCGGTCTTGGGTGCTCTCCTTCTCGGCATTCTGCCGGAACTTTTCCGGCCGCTGGTAAATTACCGGATTCTTTTTTATACGGTCATTCTGCTGCTCATGATTCGATTTCAACCGGGCGGACTGCTGGGAGAAAACAGCCTCGCGAGAAAAATCTTTTCTCTTCGGCTGCTGGGAGGGAAGGCATGAGGCAACCGCTCCTGGAAACAAAAGATCTTTCAAAGCATTTTGGCGGCCTCAAGGCGGTCGACAAGGTCAATATGAAGATCTACCCCGGGGAGATCCTGGGCCTTCTGGGCCCGAACGGAGCAGGAAAAACAGTCTGTTTCAATCTCATTTCGGGCACTTACAAGCCGACTTACGGCACTATTCGATTTGAAGGGACGCGCACCGATGGGTTACCGCCTCACCAGGTGGCGGCGGCAGGCATTGGGCGTACCTTTCAAATTGTCAAGCCGTTTGGAAGCCTGAGCGTCTTGGAAAACGTCCTGGTTGCCAAGGGTATTTCAAGGTATGGTTCTTTCTTGAGTATATGGCGCGGATGGAAAACCACAAGTGAACGAAACGAAGCAATGACCGTGCTCAAAAGAGTGGGGCTGGCCGAATTCGCGGATAGAAAAGCCAGTCTCCTTCCTCTTGGAAACCTGAGGCGCCTTGAAATCGCCCGCGCGCTCATTGTCGGGACGAAACTCCTGCTGCTTGATGAATCCTTCTCGGGACTGCGCCACGAAGAAATAACCAGGCTGGAAGCATTGATCAGAACTATCCGTGAAAGCGGTGTCACCATCCTCCTGATAGAACACAACATGCGGGTTGCAATGAGCCTGTGTGACAGGATTGTGGTCCTTGACCATGGAAAGACCATTGCACAGGGTGACCCCGGCTCAATCCAGGAGAATGAACGAGTCATCGAAGCATATCTCGGGCGAAAAAGGAGAACAAGTGCTGCTTGAAGCCAGCAATATCAGCATAGCCTATGGTGATATCCAGGCGGTGAGGGAGGTCAGCTTCCAGGTTGAGAAGGGGGAACTCGTCTCCATCATCGGAGCAAACGGGGCCGGGAAAACCTCCATTTTGAACAGCATCATGGGGCTTGTTCCACTAAAACGGGGAACTATTCTATTCAAGGGTGATAATATTACGAACCGGCCGGCCTACAAACGCGCCGGGGCCGGTATCAGGATCGTTCCCGAACGGGCAAGACTTTTTCCCCGTCTCACCGTGATGGAAAACCTCTTGACGGGAGCGTACCGCCTTCGAAAGAAGATCCCTCTTGAAGACCGGATCGCGTGGCTGTATACGCTTTTTCCCATACTGGAGAAGAGAAAGTCTCAGCCGGCAGCCACCCTTTCGGGCGGTGAGCAGCAGCAACTGGCTATCGCCCGGGCCCTTATTTCAGATCCGCAACTCCTGCTGGTGGACGAGGTATCCATGGGCCTGATGCCCAAACTGGTGGACCAGGTCTTTGAACAACTGCATCGTTTAAACCAGGAAAACGGGCTTTCCATTCTCCTGGTGGAACAGAATGCCCTTGCTTCCCTGGAAATTTCCCGGCGGGCGTATGTCCTTGAAACAGGAGTTTGTGTCTATGAGGGGAATGCCGAGGAGATGTTAAGCGACCCTAAACTCAAGCAGGCCTATCTTGGGCAGTAAAGACCCTGGTCCAAAGGGAGAAGGCCCTGGGAACCAGGTTTTTCCATGAACAATGATTTGACATTCACCCAAAATTACAGGAAAATCTTTTGCGTATTTCCTGTGTATGTTCCTTTGTAAATTTGCAAACCATTGAAAATTTAAAAGAGGAGGAATGAAGAGATGAAAGGAATCAAAATACTGCTGACGTTGGCTGTTGTCCTGTTTCTTGCTGTGGGGAGTGCTTCCGCTGCCGGCACGGTGAAGGTAGGTCTTCTGGCTCCACTCACCGGGTTTGCCGCTGCGGACGGCCTCAGTGTGCTCAACTCGGTGAAGCTGGCTGTCGATCGAGTGAACGCTGAAGGAGGCGTCCTCGGAAAGAAGGTGGAGCTGGTTTATTATGACGACCGGGCAGACGGGAAGGAAGCGGTCGCTCTTGCCAGGAAGCTGATCCAGCATGACCGGGTGGCCGGCGTTGTGGGTGGATCTTACAGCACCCCCAGCCGGGCCGCGGCACCAATTTTTCAAGATGAAGAAATTCCGTTCGTGGCAGCCTATGCGGTCCATCCGGATATCACCCGGGCTGGAAATTATTGCTTTCGCAACGGTTTCCTCGGAACTGTGGAAGGCAAGTCTGCGGGATATGTCGCTGTGGAATTGCTGAAAAGCAAACGCATCGCATTGCTCACCAGCGACAACGACTTCGGTCGCACCCTTGCCAAGGGGTTTCGAACATTTCTGAAAACCAGAGGAGCAGGTGCAAAAATCGTCTACGCCCAAACCTACCCTTTCAGCGAAAAGGATTTCAAGCCGTACCTTTCCAAGATAAAAGAGATCAATCCCGATATTATTTTTGCGAGCGGATATTACTTTCAAACCGGGCCCGTCGTAAAGCAGGCCCGGGAGATGGGCATGACCGTAAAGATTCTCGGCGAAGAAGGAGCTGATTCTCCGAAATTTCTCGAGATCGCGGGCAAGGCTGCCGAAGGATTTGTGCTTGTCACGAACCTGAACAGGGATGATCCCCGAGCAGTTGTCCAGGATTTTCTGAAGAAGTATCAATCCCTGTACAAGATCCAGCCCGACATGGTGGGAGCCTCGGCTTATGATGCCTTTACGATCATGTGTGATGCCATCAAGAGAGCAGGATCACTCAAGGGACCTGCTATTCGCAAGGCCCTCGCATCAACAAAAGATTATAATGGACTAACCGGCATATTGAAGGGCTTTACCGACCGGGGTGAAGTGATGAAAGAAGTGCAGGTCCAGGTGGTACGGGGCGGCGCTTTTCACCAATTTGGTGTGGTAAAGGATCTTTCGCTTATCACCCCTTAAGGCTTGCCATAGATACGTGAAAACGTTTCCCTCCCTGCGGAGTTTTCCAGGGAGGGATTTTTTATGTGAAGGACCGCTGGAGAACGGAGTGAGTACAAAGTGAAACCAGCAAAACACAGCGTGTATGATGTGATTATCGTCGGCGGAGGGGTGATGGGATGTTCCTCCGCATACTACCTCACAAAGGCCGACAGATCCCTGAAGGTCGCGGTGATCGAACGAGATCCCTCCTATACAAAGGCATCCACAACCCTCTCCATGGCCAATGCACGAATCCAGTTCAGCCTC